>PLZT01000121.1 GCA_003152255.1 Methylocystaceae bacterium
TCGAAGCGACCCGGGTCATTTATGGTCTTTGTTTTGGTTTCAGTCTCATCCTTTTCGTCGCGGCGGTGGTTCCTCGAAGCGCCGCGGCGTTAACGGCCGCCTTGCCGCTCGGCCTGCCTTGGATCGGCGCGCATTTTCGAATGGATGTGCTGAGCGCCTTCTTCCTCGCGATCGTGAATCTGGGGGGCGCGGCCGCCAGCCTTTACGCGATCGGCTATGGCGCGCATGAGAAGCATCCCTCTCGCATTCTGCCGTTTTTCCCAGCTTTTCTGGCCGGCATGAACCTGGTGTTGCTGGCCGACGACGCATTCAGCTTTCTCGTGGCCTGGGAGTTCATGTCGCTTTCGTCATGGGCGCTCGTCATGGCGCACCATCATGACGCCGAGAACCGACGGGCGGGTTTCATTTATCTGCTCATGGCGAGTTTCGGGACGCTCGCGCTGTTGATGGCGTTCGGGTTGCTCGCGGGGTCCGTCGGGGGGTATTCCTTCGCGGATATCCGCGACGCGGCGCACGGCCCATCATGGAAGTCCGGCCTCGTGTTGGCTCTGGTTCTTCTGGGCGCTGGATCGAAGGCGGGGCTTGTTCCCCTCCATATCTGGCTGCCGCTCGCTCATCCCGCCGCGCCCAGCCATGTTTCGGCTCTGATGAGCGGCGTCATGACCAAAGTCGCCATCTACGGCTTCATTCGCATCGTTTTCGATTTGCTCGGGCCGCCGGAGTTCTGGTGGAGCATGCCGACGCTGACGCTTGGAGCGATCACGGCCATGCTCGGCATTCTCTCCGCGACAATCCAGAGCGATTTGAAAAAGCTGCTCGCCTACAGCACGATCGAAAACATCGGGATCATATTCGTCGCGCTCGGCTTGGCGCTGGCGTTCAAGGCGAACGGCATGGCCTTGCCGGCGGCGCTGGCTTTTACCGCCGCACTTTTCCATGTGTTCAATCATTCTCTGTTCAAGAGCCTTTTGTTCTTTGGCGCGGGGGCCGTGCTCAACGCCACCGGCGAGCGCGACATCGAACGCCTCGGCGGGCTCATTCATTCCATGCCCCGCACGGCCTTCGTGTTTCTCGGAGCTTGCCTGGCGATTTCCGCGCTGCCGCCGCTCAATGGCTTCGTATCGGAATGGCTCGTCTTCCAGGCTGTTCTGCTCAGCCCATCGCTGCCGCAATGGAGTCTAAAACTCTTGGTTCCCGCCGTGGGCGTCGCCCTGGCGCTGAGCGCGGCGCTGTGCGCGGGATGCTTTGTTCGCGCATACGGCATTG
Organism: Methylocystaceae bacterium; assembly: GCA_003152255.1. The sequence continues at coordinate 1,267 of PLZT01000121.1, forward strand.
CCTTTCTGGGGCGCGCTCGATCAATCGCGGCCAAGAGCGCGCAAGAGACGGATCCATGGTCGCTGTCCGCGATGTCCGGTCTATTGGCCCTTTGTCTGCTGGCGGGTCTTTTTCCGAGCTATATGATCGATACGATCACGCCGGCCGCGAAGCTGTTCGTCGGCGGCCACGTGCCGACCCAAGGCGACATTCCCTGGATGTCGATCGTGCCGATCGCCGAGAGCCGCAGCTCATACAATGGCCTGCTGGTGTTTGTCTTCATCATCTTCTCGGCCTCGGTCGCCGCGTTGATTGTTCGCCAATTCGGTTCGAAAGCCATACGGCGCGGCCCGGCATGGGATTGCGGCTATCCCGACCCGAGCCCCGCGACCCAATATACCGCCAGCAGTTTCGCTCAGCCGATCCGCCGAACCTTGGGGAGTGTCGCATTTGTCGCGCGCGACCATCTGGATATGCCGCCGCCCGGCGATACGCGTCCCGCGCGGTTCGGCATTGAAGTCCACGACCGTGTCTGGGACGGCATATACACGCCGATCCTGCGAGGCGTCGATTTTTGCGCGGATCAATTGAATAAGATGAACTATCTGACGATTCAGGAATATCTCGGCCTGGTGTTCATCGCGCTGGTCGGTCTGCTTTTGGTGATCGCGATATGGCCTTAATCTCCGATCTCGCCGCTCAGGCCGCGCAAATGATTTTGGTGCTGTCGCTGGCGCCGCTCCTGCTTGGCTTCACACGCAAGGCGAAGGCCCGGCTGTTGCGTCGGCGCGGAGCATCGATCTTCCAGCCCTACCGCGATCTGCTCAGGCTGATGCGCAAGGAGGTCGTCCTCGCGGACAACGCCTCCTGGTTGTTTCGCTCGGCGCCCTATTTGATCTTCGCCGCGACATGGGTCGCCGCGGCGCTCGTCCCGACATTCGCCACGGGGCTGATGTTCAACTGGTCGGCCGACCTTATCGTCATCACCGCTCTTTTGGGAAGCGCCAGGTTCTTTCTCGCGCTCGCCGGCATGGATGTCGGCACAAGTTTCGGCGGCATTGGCGCGAGCCGCGAGATGATGTTCGCTTCCCTCGCCGAGCCCGCGATGATCATGATCGTTTTCGTCGTCGCTCTCATCGCGGGCTCGACTCAGCTGTCCGAAATCGCCTTCCATATGCTCTCACATATCGAATTGCGCGTGTCATACGGCCTGGCGCTGATCGGCCTGGTCATTGTCGCGATCGCGGAGAATGGCAGGATCCCCGTCGACAATCCGGCGACGCATCTCGAGCTCACCATGGTGCACGAAGCGATGGTGCTCGAATATTCCGGACGCCATCTCGCGGTGATCGAATTGGCTTCGGCCTTGAAGCTGCTCTTGTACGTTTCCTTGATCGCTTGCATCTTCGCGCCGTGGGGCCTCGCCCCGCACGGAGCTGATTTCCGCGCCATGGCGTTTGGCGCGGTCGCGTTTGTCGCCAAATTGGCGGTCGGCGGCTTTCTGCTGGCGCTGTTCGAAGTCTCGACCGCGAAAATGCGCGTGTTTCGCGTGCCCGACTTCCTCGGAGCGGCGCTGATGCTGGGGCTTCTCGGCACGCTGCTGCTTTTCGTGTCACGGAGCTTGTGATGGGAACACTGGCGTTCGACGTCGCGCATCTGTTCGCCGGCGGCCTCGTTCTGATCAGCCCGGTCATGCTGCTCTATCAAGATCGCATGACCGGGCTGATCAACATCTTCACCCTGCACGCCGTCGTTTTATCGCTCTCGGTCGCGTGGCAGGCTTATACTCAGCACTCTCCCCACCTCTTTCTGACGGCGGCGATCGCAATCGTTTTCAAGGCGACGATCATTCCGCTCAGTCTTCAGCGGATCATGGTGCGGCTGAGAATCCATCGCGATATCGAAGTCGTCGGCGGCGTCGGCGTCACCATGCTTCTAGGCATCTGTCTCGTCGCTTTGTCTCTCGTCGTCATGCTGCCGGCCACGGCCGCGGCCGACCCGCTGGCGCGCGAAGATGTCGCCTTCGCGCTGTCGGTCGTGCTTCTCGGACTGCTCATGATGGTGACGCGCCGCAACGCGATCAGCCAGGTGATCGGTTTCATGTCGCTCGAGAACGGCCTCATTCTTGCCGCGACGGGGGCCAAGGGCATGCCGCTCGTGGTCGAGATTAGCGTCGCCTTCTCCGTTTTGATCGCCTTCATCGTGATCGGAATATTTCTGTTTCGGATTCGTGAGCGTTTCGACACCGTCGATGTCCAGGAGCTCGACCGTGTCCGCGGAGGCGGTCGATGAATGGCTTCAGCGTCCAGCCCGTCGACGCGCTGCTAATTATCCCGGCGCTGTCGGCGCTCGTTCTCGCGTTTCCGTCCGGCTATCGCCTGACGTCGCGCATCAACGTTATTTCATCAGGCGCGGTCTTCCTTTTCGCGGTGGCGCTGCTGTTCAATCGACCGGCCGCGAGCAACTATCTCTTTGTCGATGATCTAAACGTTGTTTTCGTCGTGCTCTCGACCTTCATAGGGTTCACGACGAGCGCCTATAGCGCGAGCTATATCGGTCATGAAATCGAGGCGGGAAAATTAAAGCCGACGCATGTGCGGTTCTATCACGCCATGTATCAGTCGATGATGTTCGCCATGAATCTGGCGCTGCTCGCCAACAATATTGGCCTGATGTGGGTGGCGATCGAGTTCGCCACCCTGACCACGGTGTTGATGGTCGGCATCTATCGCACGCCCGAAGCGCTGGAGGCGGCCTGGAAGTATTTCATCCTCGGCAGCGTCGGCATCGCGCTTGCCCTGTTCGGCACGATCCTCGTCTATATGTCGGCGGAGCCGGTCCTCGGAGAGGGCTATGACGCGATGGTCTGGACCTCCTTGATGCAGCATGCGGCGGCGTTCAGCCCAAGATTGCTCAATGTCGCTTTCGTCTTTCTGATGTTGGGCTATGGGACGAAAGTTGGCCTCGTGCCCATGCACGCATGGCTTCCGGACGCGCATGCGGAAGGACCGACGCCAATCTCGGCGGTTCTGTCGGGTCTTCTTCTCAACGTCGCGCTATATGCGGTTTTGCGCTTCAAAATGCTGCTCGCGGCCAACGCCGCGGCGATAGCGCCAGGCCCGCTCATGAT
>PLZT01000449.1 GCA_003152255.1 Methylocystaceae bacterium
TAGCCCTCCGGCGTCACGAGATTGCGATAGGTGCTGACCGGCCGGTCAGCGATGTCCTCGCGCACGATGTCGTCTTGTTCGCGGATAAAGGCGCTGCTCATGACTCTTTCTCGCTTTGATCTATCTCAACAAGCGTGGGACTTGCGATGCTCTCGCTTATGACAATGGGACTTCGGCGCCAAAAGCGCAATATAGGGAAACGCCGCACTGACAGAGGGGGGTGCTATCGAGAGAATTTCGCTCGGAGTGGCTTGAAAGAGCGAAACGGGCCCGACGGAGAGCGGCCAAACGCGCTACGGCCCCAAATCCTCCGGCGCCTTCTCCTCGCCGCCGCGCATCCCGTATTTATACCGCGACCACAGTTGTTCGTGCGCATAGTAGAGCGCGATCTTAGCCACCGCTTCCGTCGCGGTGATCGCCAGCGCGAGGCCGACGTTTCGCGTAAAACCGAACACGACGACGAATGTCAGAATGCTGCCCAGCACGCGCCAGGACAGCGCCTTGGCGAGGCTGCGGCTGCGGGTTTGCAGCAGCGGCGTCGGCGGCGTGGGCAGGCCTTCCATCGAGGAATAGCTCGCCTCCAGCAGCGTCGGGGCGCCGCGTTCCGAGTTTTGCGCTGATGTCACCATGCCGACCGCGACCGTCTCATTGGTGATGCGGTCGATAAGGATAAAGCCGCCGGTCTCGCGGTTTTCGACATAGGGATCGCAGACGACGACCGAGTCGAGCGTCAGTTCCGCCTCGCCGATCGCGTTGAAGGCGAGCGTCTCGTCCGCCGCGAGCAGGGGCGCGGCGAGGCCGGATTCGATCTCGATGCGCGCGGTGACCGTTTTGACGCTCGCAGGCGTCGTCTTCGCGCCGATCTTGAGCAGATAGCTCTTGCCGAGCATTAGCGGTTCGCGCACCAGCCACAGGAGTTTCGCCTGCAAGCGGTCGCCCACATTGGCCGGCGAGACCGGCGAGCACAGAACATCGCCACGCGAAATGTCGATCTCCTCGGTGAGCGTCAGCGTCACCGACTGGCCACACACGGCGCTCTTGAGATCGCCGTCCGCCGTGACGATGCGCGCGACTTGCGTGTCGCGGCCGAGCGGCAGAACGCGCACGATGTCGCCGGGCTGCACGTTTCCGCCGCAGATAAAGCCGGAGAAGCCCCGAAAATCATGGCTCGGACGGTTGACCCATTGCACGGGATAGCGGAACGGCGCGATGATCGAACCGTCTTCGAGCGCGACGCTTTCGAGGTAAGCGAGCAGCGGCGGCCCGTCGAACCATGGCATTTTGGCGCCGGCCTTGACGAGATTGTCGCCGTCCTTGGCGACCAGCGGCAGCACGTAGATCGACACGAAGCGCAGATGTTCGGCGAAGGCGCGAAAATCCTTTTCGATCTGCCGAAACACCTCCTCCCGGTAGTCCACAAGGTCCATCTTGTTGACCGCGACGACGACGTGGCGCACGCCCAGCATCGACACGATCACGCTGTGGCGCTGCGTCTGCGCGAGAATGCCCTTGCGCGCGTCGACCAGCAGCACCGCGAGGTCGGCGGTCGAGGCGCCGGTCGCCATGTTGCGGGTGTATTGCTCGTGCCCCGGCGTGTCGGCGACGATGAACTTGCGCTTGCCGGTCGCGAAATAACGATAGGCGACGTCGATCGTGATGCCTTGCTCGCGCTCGGCGGCGAGGCCGTCGACGAGCAGCGCGAAATCGAGTTCCTCGCCTTGCGTGCCGTGCTTTTTCGAATCCTTTTCGAGCGTTTCGAGCAGATCGTCCTGCGCGAGGCCGGCGTCGTAAAGCATCCGGCCGATCAGCGTCGATTTGCCGTCGTCGACCGAACCGCAGGTGATGAATCGCAGCAGCGGCTTTTCGGTCGCGGGACGATGGGAGGTCGTCTCCGGCGTTGGCGCGGGTCCGCCGTGCATTTAAAAATATCCTTCCTGTTTCTTTTGTTCCATCGAGGTCGCGCCGTCGTGGTCGATCAAGCGCCCCTGCCGCTCGGACGAGCGGCTCACGCGCATCTCCTCGATGATCGCGTCCAGCGTCGCCGCCGTGCTCTCGATCGCGCCGGTCAGCGGATAGCAGCCGAGCGTGCGGAAGCGCACCATCTTTTGTTCGACGACCTCGCCGGGCAGCAGCTTCATGCGGTCGTCGTCGACCATGATCAGCGCGCCGTCGCGTCGCACCACCGGGCGCGGCTTGGCGAAATAGAGCGGCACGACGGGAATGTTTTCGCGCGCGATATAGTCCCACACATCGGCCTCGGTCCAATTGGACAGCGGAAACACCCGCAGGCTCTCGCCGGGGCCTTTGCGTGCGTTGTAAAGGCGCCAGAATTCGGGGCGCTGGTTCTTGGGGTCCCAGCGATGCTGCGCGGTGCGAAAGGACAGCACGCGCTCCTTGGCGCGCGACTTTTCCTCGTCGCGCCGGGCGCCGCCGAAGGCCGCGTCAAAACGCCATTTGTCGAGCGCCTGCTTTAGCCCCTCGGTCTTCATAATCTCGGTGTGCAGTTTCGATCCATGCACAAAGGGATCGATGCCCATCTCGACGCCGGTGGGATTGATATAGACCAGCAGTTCGACGCCTAGCTCCTTGGCGCGCTGGTCGCGGAAGGCGATCATCTCCTTGAACTTCCATGTCGTGTCGACATGCAGCAGCGGAAACGGCGGCTTCGAGGGATAAAACGCCTTCATCGCAAGATGCAGCATGACCGCCGAATCCTTGCCGATGGAATAGAGCATCACGGGACGTTCGCATTCGGCGACGACCTCGCGCATGATATGAATGCTCTCGGCTTCGAGCCGATCGAGATGGCCGAGTTTGCGGATCGCCAGCGAACTCATCACGCGTCCTCGCCAGTTTTCGCCGACTCGCATACTGGCGCGGGACCGCGGCGCAAGACGCCGTCCTCGCCGACGTGCAGGCCGCATTCCTTCTTGGCGTCTTCCTCCCACCACCAGCGGCCCGCGCGCTCGCTTTCGCCGGGCGTAACGGCGCGCGTGCAGGGCGCGCAGCCGATCGACAGAAAGCCTTGCGCGTGCAGTTCGTTCACCGGCACGTCGAACTCCTCCGTCGCGGCGACGATTCTTTCGCGGCTGTAGTCGATCAGCGGATTGACCTTGAGCAGCTTGTGGCCGGCGTCGAATTCCACGAGGTCGAACGCTCCGCGCGCATTGGATTGATCGGCGCGCAGCCCGGTGATCCAGGCCGAGGCGCCCGCCAGCAGCCGCGTCAAGGGCTCCACCTTGCGCAAATGGCAGCAGGCCTTGCGGTTTTCGACCGATTTGTAAAAACCGTTGACGCCGTGCTCGCGCACCCAGTCCTGCAAGGGCTCGGCTCGCGGATAGACGGCCGCGATGCGGCGGGCGTAGCGCGCTTCGGTGCGTTCCCACAATTCATAGGTTTGCGGGAACAGTCGCCCAGTGTCGAGCGTCGCCACTTCAATGTCGAGGCCGCGCGTGAAAATCACATGAGTGATCCATTGATCCTCGATGCCGAAACTCGTGGTGAAGACGATGCGGCCTGGCACGAATTCGCGCACCAATTGCAAACGATGATCGAGATCGAGCGGCGCGAGACGCGGCCCCAGCACATCGGCGAGCGACGGTTTCATGATGTCGCCTTTCTCCGGCGTTCGAGGATCGAGCTCCGCGCGCCGTAGCCCTGTTGATAGAACTCGCTATAGGCGTCGCTCGCCGCGCGCCATTGCGCTTCGTCCTGCCGCGCCGCGACATCGGCGGGGATTTCGATGGTGTCGAAGCCGCATTGGCGCGCGTGAACGGACTGGTCCGCGACAAGGCGTCCACTGGCGCGCAATTCGCCGGTGAAGCCGGCGCGCCGCAACAGTCGCGCCAGCGAGAAGCCGCGCCCGTCGGCGAAGGCCGGAAAGGCTATGGCGATCAAGGCGAGGCGCGAAAAATGGGGGGCCAGAGCAGCCGGATCGGTCGTGTTGGCGACCATCACGCCCAGCGGTCTGTCGGGGGGCAAGGCCGCGAGAGCTTCGTCCAAGCGCTTTTGCGAGACGATGATCTTGCCGGCTTTCGGCAAATCTTCTTCATCGGCGAGGTGACGCCAGTCGTTTTCGACGAATTTCCCGTCAGATATCAGCGCCATCTTCGCCCTCCCGCCGCAGCACGTCCTTGAAGCGGGCGTGGCCCAACCGCCGCCATGTGTCGATGAAACGCTCGTCGCCCTGGCGCTCCGCGAGATAGAAGTCGACAATATGTTCGATCACATCGGGCACTTGATCGGCGGTGACGCCGGGGCCGAGCAATTCGCCGATCGACGCCGAGAGCGACGGATCGCCCCCCAGCGTGATCTGATAAGATTCCTGGCCCTTTTTTTCGAGCCCGAGAATGCCGATCGCGCCGATGTGGTGATGACCGCAAGCGTTGATGCAGCCCGAAATCTTTATGCCGAGCTTTCCGATCAGCCGTTGCCGCTCGGGGTCCGAGAAGCGGCGAGAAATCGCCTGCGCGATTGGGATCGAACGCGCTGTCGCCAGCGCGCAATAATCGAGGCCGGGGCAGGATATGATGTCGGTCAGCAACCCCGCGTTGGCGGTAGCCAGCCCCGCCGCCTCCAGCATCCGCCACAGCGCGAAAAGGTCGTCCTTCTTCACATGCGGCAGGATGATGTTCTGCTCGTGGCTGACGCGCAACTCGCCAAAGCCAAATTTTTCGCTGGCGTCGGCGAGCGCGCGCATTTGCGCGGAAGTCGCGTCGCCGGGAACGCCGCCGATGGGCTTTAGCGACACGGTGACGATGGCGTAGCCGGGCGTCTTATGCTCGTTGACATTGACGTCGACGAAGGCTTTGAACACGGCGTTCGCGCGCTTGGCCTCTTCCAGCGCCGCCGACACGGACTGCAAGGTCTCGTAGGGCGGCGGCGCGAAAAAGCCGGCGATGCGCGCGAATTCTTGCGCGTCGTGCTGGAACGGCGCGCGGTCCATCGCGGCGAACTCGGCTTCGACCTGCGCCTTGATCTCCTCTATGCCGGTCTCGTGCACGAGGATCTTGATGCGCGCCTTGTATTTGTTGTCGCGGCGGCCGAAGCGGTTATAGACGCGCAGGATCGCCTCGAGATAGGCGAGCAAATCCTCGCGCGGCAGGAATTCGCGCACGGTCTTGCCGATGAAGGGCGAGCGTCCGAGGCCGCCGCCGACGATCACCTCGTAGCCGGGCTCGCCCTTGTCGTTGCGATGGATGCGCAGGCCAATGTCATGCGCCTTGATCGCGGCGCGGTCATGCGCGGCGCCGGCCACCGCGATCTTGAACTTGCGCGGCAGGAAGCTGAATTCCGCGTGCAGGCTCGACCATTGCCGCAAGAACTCCGCCGTCGGGCGCGGGTCTTCCAGTTCGTCGACGGCGACGCCGGCGAAATGATCGGCGGTGACATTGCGGATGCAATTGCCGGACGTCTGGATGGCGTGCATCTCGACATCGGCGAGCGCCTCCAGAATATCGGGAACATCGACCAGTTTCGGCCAGTTGTACTGGAGATTCTGGCGCGTGGTGAAATGGCCGTAGCCCTTGTCCCATTTGTCGGCGATGTCGGCGAGGCGACGCATCTGGCGCGCCGTCAGCGTCCCATAGGGAATGGCGACACGCAGCATATAGGCGTGCAATTGCAGATAGAGCCCGTTCATCAGCCGGAACGGGCGGAACTCGTCTTCCGTCATCGCGCCGTCGAGGCGCCGGGCCACCTGCTGTCGAAATTCGGCGACGCGCTCGCGCACGAAGGCCGTGTCGTAAGCGTCGTAAAGATAGGTCGTCGTCGGCGCGTTGGGGCGCGCCGCTTGTTGCGGGTCGTGCGCGGTCATCGTGGCTCTCCCGCCTGCGCCAATTGGGCCTGTTTGCCGAGATCGCGGCGCACGCTCGGCCCCTTGATCCGCATTTTTTCGCGATAATGCAGCGGCTCCGGCGCGCCGCCCGCGCCGATCGCCACGTCGGCGAGATAGATGTCGACGACCCGATTGGCGGCGACGTCGGCCTTGCCGCGCGCCTCCAGCGCCAACGCTTCGGCGCTGTCGCGGGCGACGCTGGCTTGGCGATGATCGCGCGCCCAGCCCGAGGCTCCAAGGAACAACACCTCGCCGTCGCGCAGATCGCTGGCGAACAGAATTTGTGGATTTTTCAACTGCGTCATCACACCGCCAAGGGGATTGTCAGCCGCAGCCCGTCCAAATCGTCCGACCAAATGATTTGGCAGGAGAGGCGGGAGTTTTCGAAGATCAGCGGCAATTCGTCGAGCTTGTCCAGTTCGTCTTGTCGAGGCGGCGGAACCTTGGCGACCCATTCGGGGTCGATGAGAACGTGACATTCCGCGCATGCCAGCGCGCCGCCGCAAGTGTTTTCCATGGCAAGCCCGTAATCGCGCAGGATTTCCATCAGCCGCCAGCCTTCGACGGGCTCGATCGCATGCGTGACGCCCGCGCGATCCTCGACATGGATCACGGTCGTCGGCCTCTCCAAGCGCGCCTTCGCTTCGTGCATACGCCCGCCTCGTTTCCCCGTGCGCGAGAGCGCCCCTCGCCGGCGCGAACCATGATCGCACGGCCGCGCGAGCGGCGAATGTCCCGTTTGAGCGTTGTTACATACCTGTCGTCGAGCGAATGTCAATTCACTTTAACATAGCGCGATATCGCAATATACCACTTAAAAAAATAGTTAAATTTCCCAACAGCTGACTTCAAGCTTGGCGCGAGCCGTCGCTAGGTTGTAAATCAAATTTGTCAAGATTTCAGGAATCGCCCGTGCGCGAACGCCGCGCTGATGCTATAGGATCGCTCCATGACACGGAAACCGTTACGAGACCCAAGGAACCTTTCGTCGAACAAGGCCGAGGAAGCGCGCGAACAGCCCGCTCCGCAACATATGGCGCAAGAAACGGGACGGAATATGAAACCTTCAGTTATTGTCATTGGGGCGGACAAGGGCGGCGTCGGCAAGACCACGATCGCTCGCGCGGTTTTGGATTATCTTGCAAACAATAATGTCATCACGCGCGCCTTCGACACGGAACATCCACGTGGGACGCTGTATAGGTTTCATCCCGAGGAAACCGAGATCGTCGACCTGACCTCGACCGCCGACCAGATGAAGATCATCGACACCCTGGAAACGGCGCAAATCAAGGTGAGCGTAATTGACGTGCGCGCCGGCGGCTTGAGCATCGCGTTGCAGGCGCTGCACGACATGGGTTTCCTCGAGGCCGTGAAGGAAGGCGAGTTCAATTTCGTGGTTTTCCATGTGCTCGGCTCGTCCATATCCTCGCTCGAGGAGATCGAGGAAATCGCGCCCTATGTCGAGGAGGCGCAGTATTTTCTGGTCAAGAACCACGTCAACGACACGACTTTCTTCGAATGGGATCCGGTGACGCACCGTAAATATTTCGAGAAGGTGCAAACGGCCGGCGAATTGACGATCCCGAAGCTAAATGAAATCGCCTATGAACAGGTCGAGATCGCCGGCACGCCCTTCTCCACCTTCGTCGCCGACAAGACCGCCGAAGGCGACCACGCTGGACACTCCTTCGTGCTGCGCGGCTATGTGCGCACCTGGCAGAATAAGATCGCGGAGGAGTTCGACCGCGTGGGCCTGCTTGGCCTCGTCGCTCCGCTGGCGCCGCGCGCGCCGGCCGTCACGCCGGGCAGGCCCGGCAAAGCCGGCAGGGAGCGTTGAAGCGCCCCAGAGAGAGAAATCTCCCGGCGGCGGCGATGGCGAGATAGATGGCGGGACGAAGCGGCGACGTATTCATAGTTTGTTCGTCCAGCGCCCGCGCTGGCGTCTCGACCACGGCGCGCTTGCTCACCGATTACCGTCTGTCTTCGCGAGCGCCGGTCGTCGGCTTCGACACCGATCCGCACGAGCCCCGCTACGGCGTGTTTTTTCCCGATCTCGTGACGACC
>PLZT01000139.1 GCA_003152255.1 Methylocystaceae bacterium
GGCGTCGTCGCCAGCATCATCGAGTAACATTCATGGACCGCGAGCCTCCAGGCTCGCAAACGCAAGAATAAGGATTGCGGGCCTCAAGGCTCGCGGTCCAGAAGCGATCCAAGAGGGATCGCGGTCCATCGAGGAAGAGACAATGAACGGTCAGAACATCCGGATCCGTCTAAAGGCATTCGACCACCGGATTCTCGATACGTCGACGAAGGAAATCGTCTCGACGGCCAAGCGTACCGGCGCGCATGTGCGCGGGCCGATTCCGCTGCCCACGAAGATCGAGAAATTCACGGTCAACCGCTCGCCTCACATCGACAAGAAGTCGCGCGAGCAGTTCGAAATCAGGACGCATAAGCGCGTTCTCGACATCGTCGACCCCACGCCGCAAACCGTGGACGCGCTGATGAAGCTCGATCTCGCGGCCGGTGTCGACGTCGAGATCAAGCTGTAAGGCATATGAGGAATTCGGGCGGCTCTTAGAAATCGAGCGCCCAGCGAAGGAATTGGATCATGCGGTCGGGCGTTATCGCGCAAAAGGTCGGAATGACCCGCATCTTCACCGATGCGGGCGAACATGTGCCGGTCACGGTTCTCAAGCTCGACGGCTGTCAAGTCGTCGCGCACCGGACGCAGGAGCAGAACGGCTACACCGCCGTGCAGCTCGGCATCGGCCGCGCCAAGGTCAAGAACGTCTCCAAGGCGGAGCGCGGACGCTTCGCGGTGGCGAAGGTCGAGCCCAAGATGAAGCTCGCCGAGTTTCGCGTCGACGAAGCCGGCCTGTTGCCGGTCGGCGCGGAAATCACCGCGGATCATTTCGTGGTCGGTCAATTCGTCGACGTGACAGGCACGACCATCGGCAAGGGCTTCGCCGGGCCGATGAAGCGTTGGAACTTCGGCGGTCTGCGCGCCACCCACGGCGTCTCGGTGTCGCATCGTTCGCACGGTTCGACCGGCGGACGCCAGGACCCCGGCAAGACCTTCAAGAACAAGAAGATGGCCGGGCATATGGGCACCGACCGCGTGACCACGCAGAATCTGCGCGTGGTCCAGCTTGACGTGACGCGCGGTCTGGTGCTGGTCGAGGGCGCGGTTCCCGGACACGCCGGCGGTTGGATTTTCGTGCGCGACGCTGTGAAGCGCGCGCTTCCGGCGGAGGCTCCGCAGCCCGGCAAGTTCCGCCTGCCGGAATCCGCCTCCGCCCCGCAAGAAGAAAAGAAGGAGGACTGAGCCGTGAAGATCGACGTTACGTCGTTCGACGGTCAGACGGCCGGTTCGATCGAGCTCTCCGACGAGGTGTTCGGCCTCGAGCCGCGCGCGGATTTGATTTTCCGCATGATCCGCTGGCAGCTCGCCAAGCGGCGGGCGGGAACGCACGCCGTGAAGAACCGGGCGGAGATCGCCCGGACCGGCAAGAAGATGTATAAGCAAAAGGGCACCGGCGGCGCCCGTCACGGTTCCGCGCGCGTTCCTCAGTTCCGCGGCGGCGGCCGGGCTTTCGGCCCGCAGGTGCGCAGCCACGAGCATGACCTCACCAAGAAGGTCAAGGCGTTGGCGCTCAAGCACGCTCTTTCGGCGAAAGCCAAGGACGGCGCGATCGTGATCTGGGAAAACGCCCAGCTCGCGGAACCGAAGACGAAGTTGCTGAAGGCTGGTTTTGACAAGACTGGTCTCGCGAGCGCGCTGATCATCGACGGCGCCGCGCCGCAGATCAATTTCGCGCTCGCCGCCCGCAATCTGCCCAAGATCGACGTGTTGCCGGTCGAGGGCGTCAATGTTTACGACATTATCCGTCGCGATAAGCTGGTTTTGACCCGCTCGGCGGTCGATGCGCTGGAGGCGCGGCTGAAATGAGCAAGGATCCCCGCCATTACGACGTCATCGTCGCTCCGGTCATCACCGAGAAAGCGACGCTCGCCGCCGAGAATAATCAGGTGGTTTTCCGGGTCGCTCGCACCGCGACCAAGCCGCAGATCAAGGCGGCGGTCGAAGGTCTGTTCGATGTCAAGGTCGATGGCGTCAACACCTTGGTGCGCAAGGGCAAGACGAAGGCCTTTCGCGGCGTGCGCGGCAAGCAGAGCGACGTGAAGAAGGCGGTCGTGACGCTCGCCGAAGGCCATAAGATCGACGTGACGACGGGACTCTAAGGGAAGGCTCGAGGACAAGAACATGGCGCTGAAGACATTCAAGCCGGTCACGCCGAGCCTTCGCCAGCTCGTGATCGTGGACCGCAAGGACCTCTATAAAGGCAAGCCGGTGAAGGCGCTGACCGAAGGTCAGTCGTCGAAGGGCGGCCGCAACAACCACGGCCGCGTCACCGTGCGCTTTCGTGGCGGCGGCCATAAGCAGACCTATCGCATCGTCGACTTCAAACGTCGCAAGCTCGACATGCCGGCCAAGGTCGAACGGCTCGAATACGATCCCAATCGCACCGCGTTTATCGCGCTGATCCGCTATGCGGATGGCGAGCTGTCCTATATTCTCGCGCCGCAGCGACTCGCGGTCGGCGACGAAGTGATCGCCGGCCAGCAAGTCGACGTGAAGCCGGGCAATGCGATGCCCGCGGCCAATATTCCGGTCGGCACGATCGTCCATAATGTCGAGATGAAAATCGGAAAGGGCGGGGCCATCGCCAGATCGGCCGGGACTTTCGCGCAAATCGTGGGCCGCGATCAGGGTTACGTGATCCTGCGCCTGAACTCGGGCGAGCAGCGCCTGGTGCATGGGCAGTGCTTCGCCACCATCGGATCGGTGTCGAACCCGGACCACATGAACACCACCATCGCCAAGGCGGGTCGTTCGCGCTGGCTTGGTCGCCGCCCGCACAATCGCGGCGTGAGCATGAACCCGGTCGATCACCCGCACGGCGGCGGCGAAGG
>PLZT01000205.1 GCA_003152255.1 Methylocystaceae bacterium
GTTATTCCAGACGCCGAGAAGGCCCAGGAGCGCCGGCAGGTTGCGCTCGAACGGCGCCGCGCGGAAGTGCTCGTCGATCGCCTGGAAGCCCTCCAACATCGCGCGGAAATGATCCGGGCCGATGGCCAGCATGGTTGAGAGCCCAATCGCGGAATCCATTGAATAGCGGCCGCCGACCCAGTCCCAAAACTCGAACATGTTCGCGGGGTCGATGCCGAATTCCGCGACTTTTTCGGCGTTCGTCGAAACCGCGACAAAATGTTTGGCGACAGCCTTGGCGTCGCCTCCAAGGCCGCGAAGCGACCAATCGCGCGCGCTTTTGGCGTTGGTCATCGTCTCCAGCGTCGTGAAGGTCTTCGAGCAGATGACGAACAGCGTTTCCGCCGGATCGAGATCCCGAGTCGCCTCCACGAAATCGCTGCTATCGACGTTCGAGACGAACCGAAACGTCATGCCGCGATCGCTGTAATATTTGAGCGCCTCATACGCCATCACCGGCCCGAGGTCGGAGCCGCCGATGCCGATATTGACGACGTTGCGGATGCGTTCGCCGCCGTGGCCTTTCCACTGACCGCTGCGGACGCGTTGCGTGAAGTCGGCCATCTTGTCGAGGACGGCGTGGACCTGCGTCACGACGTTCACGCCGTCGACGATTATGGTCGCGCCTTTTGGGGCGCGAAGGGCGACATGCAGGACGGCGCGATTTTCCGTCGCGTTGATTTTCTCGCCCCGAAACATCGCCTCGATCTTGGCGCGCAATCCGGATTGTTCGGCGAATTCGACGAGCAGCCTTGGCGTCTCGTCGCGAATGCGATTTTTTGAGTAATCCAGAAAGACGCCGGCGGCCTCCGCCGTCATCCGCTCGCCGCGCGTCGGATCGTCGCTGAACAGGTCTCGCAGGCGCTGGCCGCGCATGCTGGCGTGATGAGCTTCGAGAGCGCGCCACGCCGCGTCCTTGCTCGTCGAGCGCCCGGAGAATGTCTCCGCTTTCGCGGTAGGTCGCGGCGTTCTTTCCGATCTCCCTCGCCCCTCGCTTCGAACGAGTCCCGATTCGCCGGAGAGCGGCGCCGCTCCCCACAGCTTAAATCCGCCGCGAAAGGCGTTGGCGGTATCGCCCGCTCGACAATTCGGCGGCAGAGTTTCGAGCTTCTTCGTATTGCCGCCGCCGAGCACGGTTTCGTCGGGCTCCAATGCCGTGACGAGGCGCGCTACAACGTCGGCGACGTCGCTCCGCCACCGCTTCTTGCCGTGGCGCATAAGTCCCGCCCGGCCCACGTAATCCTCGTAGGTGCGCTTCTTGTAAGGCAAGTGGCCAAGCTCCATAGGCTCCACGACGCCATCGACGATGATGGTCGATCCAAGCCCGGTTCCAAGGCCCAGAAAGAGCATCTTGCCGCCCCGGTAGCTTCCCAACGCCTGCATGGCGGCGTCGTTGACAATTTTCACGGGGCGGCCAAATGCTCCCGTGAAATCGAAACCTACCCACCCACGCCCCAGGTTGTAGGGCTCCGTGATCGGCGGCGCCGACGACAGGGCCGGGATAGCCGATCGACACGGCGTCATAGTTCCAATCTTCAGCGAGCTTCTTGACTTCCGAGATCATTCGGCCGGGCGTCAGCGTCGGCCCGGATGGAAATGATCGCCGCTCGGTCTGGCCGGTCGCGAGAATCTTGATCGAGCTTCCGCCCACATCGACAACCAGCACGCTTTTGACCGAGGGCGCGATCGCAACGTCGTCGCGCCGCGCCGTTCGCTCCTCGCCCGCGAGCAGTGAGTTCGCGCGCATCGGGCTAGCTAGCTCGTTTGAGAAGCGCGCATTTGGATCCAACCACGCTCATCAGGTCGCTCCATGAATTGGTGAAGGATTTCGCGCCTTCCTCCTGAAGCTGGGTCGACATCGCGCGGACATCGATCCCGGCCTCCGCGAACCGCGCCAGAAGGTCTTCGCAATCGCCACCGTCCGCCGGCATTGTCGCGCCGATGGCGCCGTGTTCGGCGAGCGCCTTCAGCGTGCCCTCCGGCATGGTGTTCACAGTGAATGGCGCGGCCAGCGCCTTGACGTAGAGGACATCCGAAGCCTTTGGATCCTTGGTTCCGGTGCTGGCCCACAAAAGGCGTTGCGGGCGCGCGCCGGCGTTGTAGGCGCGCATCCATCTGGGCGAACTCAGCAAACGGAGATAGGCCTTGTAGGCCCGCTTGGCGACGGCGACGCCGAGCTGGTTGTTGAGCGCCTCTGGAACCTTCCCGGCCACCGCGACGTCCCAGCGGCTGATGAAGATCGAGGCCACCGAGCCGATGTCGGGGTTCAATCCCGCTTCGATGCGGCGTTCGACGCCCCGCATGAACGCATCGGCGGCCGCGAGATATTGATCGTCGGAAAACAACAAAGTGACATTGACCGGCACGCCGGCGAAGATTGCATCTTCGATCGCCGGCAACCCCTCTCTGGTGCCGGGAATCTTGATCAGGAGATTGGGTCGTCGAGCTGACGCATGCAGCTCCTTGGCCTGGGCGATCGTCGCCTTGGAGTCGTGCGCGAGCAGAGGCGAGACTTCCAGCGAAACCCAGCCGTCGACGCCGTTGGTTCGGTCATGGACAGGCCGGAACAGGTCCGCGGCCTGCCTAAGATCCTCCAGCGCCAATTCAAAAAATAATTTCTCCCCAGACTTGCCCTCCGCGAGCTTGGTTTTGATCTCGTCATCGAAATCATTGCCGTTCCTGATCGCGTGATCGAAGATCGTCGGGTTGGAGGTCAGGCCGGTGACCGACAGCTCGTCAATGTAGCGCTGGAGAAGGCCCGTCCTCAACATGCCGCGCGTGAGGTTGTCAAGCCAGAGGCTTTGGCCGAGATCGCTCAGAACCTGAGTCGCTTTCATGGCGTCACCCGAGGTAATTGTCACTCCGAGCGTAAATATTGCAAAGGCCTCTCCCGTCAACCAAGAGCGTGAACGCGCAGCCGCCTTTTGGAAATAAAGGGACTGGCGGCGCTTGTTTCACGCCAGTTTCGCGCTCTGTACGCCGCCAGTCGCCTCTCGACGAGAGCGTCGGCCGCGCTCTGGCTCGAAGGAATTTCCGCGGCTGGCGCTCCGGGCGCACTGAGAAGCAGACCGTGGCGCGAAAGAGAGCGGCGCACGCCTCATGGGCGCGCCGATGATGTTCATGGCTGGATCGAGGACATTCATCAATTCTGTTGCGAAGACGCCCTTGGCGCTCGATGCCCCGGCCGCGCGAACTTCACATCGAATGGCGCGGGGAGGCGGTCGCCTGTCGGACGCGCGACACCAATTTCGAAGGTTGAATATTCATGTCTAGTCGCATCGAGGATTACGCGCTCATTGGCGATTGCCAAACCGCCGCGCTCGTCTCCAAGGACGGCTCAATCGACTGGCTCTGTTGGCCCCGCTTCGATTCGGGGGCGTGTTTCGCGGCGCTGTTGGGCGACGCGGGCAATGGCCGGTGGCGGATTGCGCCAGCCGCCGTGGAAGCGGACGCGAGCGCGCGGTCCAGGCGCTGCTATCGGCGCGGCACGCTGATCCTCGAAACCGAGTTCACCACCGCCGATGGCGGCGCTGTCGTCGTGATCGACTTCATGCCCCTGCGTGGGGAGCGGTCCTGGTCTCAACTCGTGCGTCTCGTCGTCGGTCAGCGCGGCGTTGTGCCGATGCGCTCGGAGTTGATCGTCCGGTTCGGGTACGGCGCTTGGGCGCCGTGGGTGACACGCAGCGACACCGGGGATCTCCTCGCGATCGCGGGCCCGGACTCGCTGATCCTCCGCACTCCAGTCGAGCTTCGGGGCGAGGGGTTGACGACGGTCGGCGACTTCACCGTGTCGGCTGGGCAGCGGACGCCATTCGTTCTCACCTACGTCCCCTCCCATTTGCCTCCTCCCGATCCAGCGGACGCCGAAGAGGCGCTACGCTCTACGGAAGAATTCTGGCGGTCGTGGGCGAGCTCCTGCCGTAGCCCCGAACAGCACATCGAGATTGTCACGCGGTCGCTGATCACGCTGAAGGCTCTGACCTATGCGCCGACGGGGGGCATCGTCGCCGCGCCAACCACCTCGCTGCCCGAGCGACTAGGGGGGGCGCGAAACTGGGACTATCGGTACTGTTGGCTGCGCGACGCCACGCTGACGCTCCTCGCGCTGATGAACACTGGATATTACGAAGAGGCGAAGGCGTGGCGCGATTGGCTGCTCCGCGCCGCCGCTGGTAGCCCGGGGGATATCCAAATCATGTACGGGACCGCGGGCGAACGATGGCTGGCCGAGCGCGAGGCGCCTTGGCTCGGCGGGTACGAAAACTCGAAACCCGTGCGCATCGGCAACGCCGCCGTCGACCAGCTCCAGCTCGATGTTTTCGGCGAGGTGATGGACGCGCTCCATCATGCGCGGGCGGGTGGACTCCAGGACTTAGCGGCCGCGTGGGAGTTTCAGCTCGCGTTGCTCGAACATCTGGAAGTGGAGTGGCGCGCCCCCGACGAAGGCATTTGGGAGGTGCGGAGCGGACGCCAGCATTTCACCCATTCGAAGGTGATGGCGTGGGTGGCGTTCGACCGCGGGATCAAGGCCGTGGACGCGTTCGGGCTCGTGGGCCCGGTCGACCGATGGCGGCGGGTCCGCGCGGAGATCCATGAAGAGGTCTGCCGGCGGTCGTTCAATACGGATCTTGGCTCGTTCGCCCAAGTATATGATAGCGATCTGTTGGATGCGAGCGCGCTGCTGATCCCGCAGGTCGGCTTTTTGCCGCCCGACGATCCGCGTATCCGAAGCACTATCGAGGCCATCGAGCGCAAGCTCCTACGCGGGGGATTCGTGCTCCGATATGACACGGCCGAGTCCCAGGACGGGCTGCCGCCCGGTGAAGGCGCCTTTCTTCCCTGCAGCTTCTGGCTTGCCGACGCCTATGTCCTGACCGGGCGTCTCGCGGACGCGCGACGGCTGTTCGAGCGGCTGGTCGCCTTGTGCAACGACGTTGGGCTGCTCGCGGAGGAATATGACGCGGGCGCTCAACGTTTGGTTGGCAATTTCCCGCAGGCGTTCTCCCATATTGCGCTCGTGAACACGGCGCATAATATCGCCCACGTGACGAAGCCATGCGAGCAACGTTCCGGAAACGTACGGCTTGCGGCGGCGGAGTGACAAGTTTGTGTGGCTCAGGTTCCCCGTCCTGATGCGGGGTTTTTGAGGAGTAAGGCAATGAACAAGGACCAGCTCGTTCGCACCGCGGAGGCGATGGTGGCCCCAGGGAAAGGGATTCTCGCCGCGGACGAGAGCGGCGGAACCATCGCCAAACGCTTCGCCGCGACGGGAGTCGCGTCGACCGAAGAAACGCGCCGTGATTACCGCGAGTTGCTGTTCCGCTCGGAGGGCGCGATAAATCAATATATTTCCGGGGTCATCCTGTATGATGAAACGATCAGACAGACGGCGAAGGATGGAACGCCACTGGTGAAATTGATTGAAGCCGCGGGCGCGGCGCCAGGGATCAAGGTGGATTTGGGCGCCAAGCCGCTCGCCAATTTTTCCGGCGAGACCATCACCGAGGGTCTCGACGGCCTCCCAGAGCGGCTCGATGGTTACCAACGCCTGGGAGCACGCTTCGCCAAATGGCGGGCCGTCATTCACATCGACTCCTCGAACGGAATTCCTTCAGCCTTCGCGGTCGAGGCGAATGCGCAAATGCTCGCGCGATACGCGGCCGTTTGCCAAAACGCCGGTCTCGCGCCCATCGTGGAACCCGAGGTTTTGATGGACGGCGACCACGATATCGATCGTTGCGGCGAAGTGACCGAGTTTGTGTTGAAGACCGTTTTCATGCGCCTCTATGAGGCGCGCGTCTTTCTCGAGGGGATGGTGTTGAAGCCCAATATGGTTGTCCCTGGTCGGAAGAATCCGAAGCAGGCTTCTCCGGAAGCAGTCGCGCGGGCCACAATTCGAGTGCTTAGAAACTGTGTCCCCGCCGCGGTGCCTGGCGTCGCTTTCCTCTCCGGCGGGCAATCAGATGTCGAGGCCACCGCTAATCTTGACGCCATCAAGAATCTCGGCGGACCATGGGCGCTAACCTTTAGCTACGGTCGCGCGCTGCAGGCCGCGACTCTGCGAGTCTGGGCTGGGAAGCCCGAGAACGCGCTCGCGGCGCAGGCGGCCTTCACCCACCGGGCTCACATGAACGCTCTTGCCGCGCAGGGGCGATGGACGGAAAAGGACGAACGTTTGGCGGCGTGACCATCAGCGTTGGGTTTGTCGTCTCGCCGGGGTCGGCGGCGAGGTTGAATAGCTCCCTCGTGCCCGGCGAATGAGCGCCGGAACGCGCGCGGACGCCCGCCGGTTTCTCGACGCGCTGTCGTGGATGGCGCGTTTGGGCGGAGGTCGGCGCGTGTTGGCGATTATCGCACAGTGGCGGAACAGCTATTTCGCCACTTGGGCGCCTTTCGCGGCGGCATCGTAGCCGTCGATGAGTTCGGCCCCCGTGGGAATTTCAAGCGTCGCGCCTTTCATCTCTTCCATATGAATCGGCTCGGCGCGCCCGCCCAGACAACGCGCGAGAAAGTTCTCCGTCAACGCGGCGACGGCGACGCCGTTTTCGGGCCGCGCAAAAACGTGCCCCTCATTCTTCACGAGCACATAGGCCACGGGGATGTGATGGCCCTTCAATGTATCGACGAGTTCGTCGGCATGGGCCCTGACCACGCGCGAGTCGCGTTCGCCCTGCACAACCATCAAAGGCTTCTCTATGCGAATTGCCTGAAACAGCGGCGAGCGTTCCTTGAGCAGGGCGAGACCTTCGGGCATGGAGGGATCGCCCAACGCCTTGATCAGCTTCGGCCGGTCGGCGGCCCAATAGGGCGGGATCGTGCGCAATAGCTGCGCCAGATCCGAGGGCCCGACGGTGTCGACGCCGCAGGCATAGCTCGATGGGTCGCGCGTCATGCCAATGAGCGTCGCATAGCCGCCATAGCTCGCGCCCAGGATAGCGACGTGGTCGGGGTCGGCGATTTTATGATCTATCGCATAGGCTACGGCGTCGAGCAGGTCGTCGTCCATCTTGCGCCCCCACTCGCCGTCGCCAGCATTCGCGAAAAACTTGCCGAAACCGGTCGAGGAGCGAAAATTCACGCTGAGCGAAGCATAGCCGCGATTGGCGAGCCACTGCGCATAAGCGGAAAAGCCGAAGCCGACGCGCGCCCATGGCCCGCCATGCACGACGAGGACGAGCGGTAGCGGTTTGTCCGGGATTCCCGGATGGTCCGCGTCGGAACCTTTCGGCAATGTGAGATAGGAGACGAGATTTAGTCCGTCGCGCGACTTGACGACGATCGGATACATCGGCGCGAGCGGCGCATCGGCGAGGTTTGGACGCCCATCGTAAAGCTCGGTCAGAGACTTCCCCGCCCGGCCATACAGATAGGCGCGCATCGGCTTTGTATCCGTCGCCGCGCCTATGATCCACAAACTATCGTCTTCGCTATGTGACTTGAGGTCCCAGTCTTCGCCGAACCGTTTCGCCAAAAACGCGAAATCGCCGCGCACGCGCTCGTCAAGCACGTGCAAATGGACGCGCTCGTATTCGGAGGACCAGGCGAGCGGTTCATGCGTCAGAGGGTCCGCGAGCACATGCGAGATGTCCGCCTTGGCGTCCTCGGCGAGCAGCGTCTTTTCCCCACTGGCGACATCCACGCGATAGAGCGCGGAAGTGTCGCGGTCGCGGCTGCTCAGCATATAGACGCCGCCAGTCTCGAATGCATCGCCGACAAGGCTGGTCGTCAGCGCGTCTTCCCACGCGACCGCAAGCCATGGCGCGAAAGCGCCGTCCTCGCGCGCGATGAGATAATCCTGTCCGCCGTCGTCGCGGCTCCTGAACGCGAAGCGGACACGGTAGTCATCATCCGCGTAGAAGCCGCCGTAGCCAGGGTTTTCGAGCACCAACGTCAATTCGCCGGTTCGGTAATCGAGGCGATAGAGATCGGCGTAGCGGGGATCACGCTTATTGAGGCCGATCAGGACTTCATCGCGAACCTTGCGGCTGGTTTTTTCGATCGTCGCGCGCGCTTCGGGAAAAGGCGTGAGATCGCGCGCCTGTTTCGTTTCGAGGTCGGCGACGAAAATATGCCAATTCTCGTCGCCGACTTCGTCCTGCATAAAAAGGATGTGCGAACTAGGGCCTGTCATCAATTAGG
>PLZT01000048.1 GCA_003152255.1 Methylocystaceae bacterium
GCACTTCATGTTTGAGCCGGCCCCTGCAAAAAATTTCATGGCGCACCTCCATGACAACATTTTTAGAAAGCATTTCGTGCAAATCCAGTGCGGTGAGCGCCGCCCGGCAGGCGCAGAAGCCGCGCCCAGCTGGTTGATGTGTCTGGTCGCAGTGCTACGTGATAGTAACGGCTCCCGTCACAAATGGGCTGTCGAACACGTCAATCGTGGCGGAGACGCGCTTGAGGACTCGGCCATGAGATTTTTTTCGGCTTTGTAAGCGCGATCGTCGTCATCATCATCGCTGCGGCTCTTGCGGGGGGCACTTACGATGTAGCGGCATCGGTGCCGGATACGGCGCTAGAGTTCGAAATCCTGCATTCAATCATGCGAAATTCGGTGCAGATGCGCGCGGGCAAGGAGGAACGGCAGACATGGACAGAAGAGGACGTGCGCAAAGGATTTCAGGATTACGACGAGATGTGCATTGTTTGTCATGCGGCGCCGGGAAAGGAGCGCAGGCCTATAAGCAAGGGTATGCGCCCGCAACCCCCGCTTCTAGCTGAGGCCTCGAAGCAATGGACCAGCGCTCAGCTGTTCTGGATCGTCAAGAATGGAGTTAAGATGACGGGGATGCCCGCTTTCGGTTCGACCCATAGTGATGAGCAAATCTGGAATCTCGTGGGTTTCGTTCGTCGCCTGCGGCAACTTTCTCCAGATGAGTTCAGCACCATGGAAAGGAATTACGGAGGCGGCAAGCAGGAACGAGAAGGCCACCATCCTCATTAACCCGAATTCGCCCGATGCACCAGTCCCGATTAACCTGACAATGCCTCCCGGAATCCCCCGGGCGGAATTATCCCGTTACAGACGGGCGGCTTCGTCGGAATCGGCAGGGCAAGACCTTTTCGAACTCCTGCCTAATGAAGCCAGTCCGTTCGCCGCGCCGCTCATCGGCCCCGGCATCGCGCCGCGGCAGTGCTGAGAAGCGCAACAGATTTACTCTGGCACTGCGAAATAAATGCGGTTGCGATTGACGGTCTGGCTCAATGACATACCGAGAACTGTTACCTTCGCGAATCCGCCGATCGTGTTGTGCAGGAAATCGTCAGAGCCAAGCCAAAACGCCACCTTCACGATGACGCGCCCAGCTTTTCCGTTTCCCGCACGACACAGTAGATGCAAATTGTAGGGCTGCCCCTCTATCCCTGGTTGCGTTATAAAACCCGACAAATCTCCCCAATTGTCAGGTTTGCAATCGTTATTTATGAAGCTTTCAGCCGGTATTTGTACCTGATTCTCGTTTGTGATGTGCTCAATCAAATGGTATTTCCACTCTGCTGACGCATAACTACTTGTAAGAAGCAAGATAATTGCAGGATAGACGATCCTTTTCATGGCAGCCTCTCGCAAAACTAACCCCTCTCCGCCAAAACTAACCCCTCTCCCCCAAAAGTATAACGTTTGCAGATCAACCCCGGTTCCAAAGGCCGCGATCAATTTTGCTGCGGGCCAAAGCGTGACGAGCGTGATTTAAACCGGAATTCGCCAGATGACCTCTGGTTCGACCTCTGGTTCGAGCGTAAGAGTGCACCCATTTGGCCTTTTCGACAAGGCCGAAGCGCGGCATAGGGCGCGCTGATTGCCCGAGCCCGCCGCCGACCAACCAGGAATGGCGGATTTTCCGTCATCAAGACGCACTTCTCCCGTTGATCTCGTTTGGACGCATGACAAATGAACGCCTCACGCCGTTGAAGCGGCTGGCGACGGTCGCAGCTCCGCGATGATACGCAAAATGTCCGCGAACAGGTCGCGTGGAATGGTGACCTCCGCCAATTGGAACGCGACGTAGCGCCCCTGACTCACGACCTTCGCGCCGATCTTGATCAGCTTCTCCTTGAGCGTCGTGAGCGACCAGTCTTTGATCGGCTCGGGCGTCGCGAAGGCCCGCAGGAAATTGCCGAGATTGTGAGCGAGCGCGTGAAACTGGAACGCGCACGGCGCTGGCGACGAAGGTTCCATATGGGTCATTCTGTCACCTTCCCGAATGACAGAGATCAGTCAGACGAGGCATTTTGCTCTGACCATTTTCTCCGAAAGCCCGTTCCTTCGTTCGGCGGACGAGGGCAGATTCTTCATCCCGGCCTACACACACGCGAAAGGGCTCTGTCAGGTTAACGTGACATTGCCGTTTTCACGCAGAGCGTCCAAAATCCATCTGTTGCCTTCCGCTGCGACGTCGTCTCCCCATAGGCTCATCGGAACCAAGGCGAACGCGAATTCGACATCGGCGTCCCGAACACGACCATTCAACCGGCCCTCGTACCACGCCGTCCAGACATCCCATCCTTCGTTGGCCGGGAGTGCCGCCATGAAACGCGCCCATCGGGTCTCAGCCCATTCCGGTGCGCCATTAGGCCACAAGGGCTCGGCAGCGAATGCTTCGGCATCCATGTCGGGCTTCAAGCGGCCAACGTCGGCCTGCTTGATCTTTTTGACGATCTGGTCAACGGCCGGTTCCCAAGAGACCGGCGTCAGGAAGATCGGTGATCGGGGCAAAGTCGGGTCGTCGGCATAGTGCGAGTCGGCAGCGAGCGCGACCTCGCAGGCGGAGATTGCCATCGCCATCGCGATTTGGGCGACTCGGTCGCAGGCGTAACGGCAACCTTTTCCGTCGATGAAACGGAAGAATTGCTGCGCCTGCTCGATTGCCGGTACGGACGCGTATTGCGGCGTGTGCGCTTGGTCTCGAAACGCCGGACTGATCAGACGGGTGTCAGCCTCGTTGAAGAATTTGCCGGCGGCCCAAGCGATTGCGGAAAGGCGGAACAAGAAGGCCAGGAAATGCGAGCTTTCGGCGTCGGCGAGCGGCAAGGCCCGCAATGCGATACGGGCTTTGGCAACGATTCTGGAACGTGCTGGAAGCGATATGAGAATCGCGTCGATTTTCGGTGCCGAGAACATTGGAAATCCTTTGAGCCGGGATTCGCCAGAATACCTCCCGGCACTGACCGCTCCGTAACGCATATCGTTGCGTCTGTTTCGGCTCCGAATATTGACCCCTACGGGCTTCCAACCGTGACCCCAGGCACCGAGCGATTCAGGTCAAACAGCGAGCTGATTTACAGTTGGGTAAAGTGCCCGAGCAGAATCCAGGTCATTTATTACACCAGTTTCGCTCTGCGCCGTTAACATGTTCAATAGAGATCTTCAGCGTACCTTGAAAATTCCCTTGGCCTGGCCTCCGCGGCGCGGCGCCTTTTTGCTGCGGCTCACGCCGAGCTGATTCTGCCGCTCCGCGACATAGGCCAGAACCGCCCCCCAATCGCTTGTTCTCAAAAATGGCGGCTTGGTCGACCTGCTGCATCTTCTCGAAGATGCGGTAGGGCAAGTTCGCGACCCTTGCGCTTGATGACGAAGCGCCCGTCCGGATAGTCGAAAACCATCACGCGCTGGCGGGCGAGGGGACGCGTAACCTCGTTCGGCTCGAGAATAAACAGCACCTTGTCGTATTGCAGCGTCAACCAGTCCCGCCGGGCGCATGCACCGCCTGTGGCGCCTGACCGGCGAAGAACTCGTCGGCCTGTTATACCAACGGCGTTAAAGATTGA
>PLZT01000060.1 GCA_003152255.1 Methylocystaceae bacterium
CAGCGCGCAGCGTGCTGCGCACTTCGATCATGAGAAGAGCCGCACCGACGTTATGGCCCGAGACGTCGGCGATGACGATGTCAACCGAGTTGGGCGCGGGAAAGAAGTCGAAATAATCGCCGCCCACAAGACTCGCCGCCACGCAGACTCCCGCTAGTTCGGCGGTCGGCAAATTCATCGGGGCGTCGGGTAAGAGCGAAAGCTGGATGTTTCTTGCAATTTCCAATTCGTGCCGACTCTGCTCCGCGCGCCGCCGCTCTGTTACATCGGTCTGGATGCCGATGTAATTCGTGACCTTGCCTTTATCGTCGAAGACGGGCGAGATCAGCAGTTCGTTCCAGAACGGGGCACCGCTCTTTCGATAGTTCTTCAAGACAATTTCGCAGCTCTCTCCATTTTCCAGAGCTTGACGGATTTGCTCCAGCGCCGCCGGGTCCGTGTCCGGCCCTTGGAGCAAGCGCATGTTTTGGCCGAGCAGTTCCTCATGCGAATAGCCCGTGATGCGGCTAAGCGCGGGATTGACATAGATGTTGGGGTTGCCTCGCGCTTGGGCGTCGGTGATGACGATGCCGATGTGAGCGGCTTCGATGGCGCGGTTGCGCACGCGCAGAGCATCCTCGAAGATTTTTCGGACGGTGATGTCGTGATCCACTCCGCGCCATTTTACGAGTTGGCCCTGCTCGTCGAAAAGCGGCGCACCGGTGGATTCCGTATAGATCTCGCGCCCGTCCTTATGACGGTATTGATTGATCAGGTGATGGAAGGGCTGAAAGGCGTCGACCGGAGCGGAAGAAACCGTGGTCGTCCAAACCTCCCGACTTTCCGCCGTCAACAGCTCAAGGTAGGTCTTGCCGAGGATCTCCTCGGGCGCGAAGCCGAGAATTTCCCGCACGGCGCCGCTACTGTAAATGTAACATCCTTGCGGATCTTGCTCCCAAAGCCATTCGCCTGTCATCTCCGCCACTTGACGAAAGCGTTTCTCGCTTTCGGCGAGAGCTTCCTTGGCGCGGTTCTGCTCGGTAATGTCCTGCTGGATCGCCAAATAGCGAGTGATTTTGCCTTTCGTGTCGCGTAGCGGTGTGATGGTTTCCTGCGCCCAGTAGAGTTCGCCGTTTTTTTTGCGATTTTGGATTTCTCCTCGCCATTCCCGCCCGTCGCGCAAAGTCTCCCATAGGCGTTGGTATTGTTCTGGGGCCGTTCGGCCAGACCGCAGAAGACGCGGATTTTGGCCGACGAGCTCATCCTTGGCGAAGCCTGTGAGTTGCGTAAAAGATTGGTTCACATATTGAATCCGACCGTCCAAAGTAGCGATCAGCATCGCTGCGGGGCTTTGATCCACAGCGCTCGACAGAATCAGAAGTTGCTCCTCGGCGCGTTTAAGCTTCGTCAAATCATGAGTGACGCCAACAAAATATCGTCGTCCTTCCAGCCACATTTCGCCAATGGACAAATACATCGGGAAAGTCGCGCCATCCTCACGCCGTCCGATCACTTCCCGTCCGATGCCGATGATCTTCTTGACGCCGGTCGCGCGATAGGCCGCGAGGAAACCGTCATGCGCCTCCCGGTATGGCGAGGGCATGAGCATCGCCACGTTCTTCCCGAGCGCATCGCTCCGGCGATAACCGAACAACCGCTCGGCGCCCGAACTGAAAAACCCAATCAAGCCGTCTTCATCGATGATAATGAGGCCGTCGGGCATGGTGTCGAAGACGGCGGCAAGCTTCGCCTCGATGTCCTTGAGGGCGATGGCCTCGACCGGCTCACGCTCTCTTTCGCGGAATGTCAGCAAAATTGAACCCACGTCGTCCCTCGCGAGCGGATGGAGCGTGTAGACGACATCGATCAGGCTTCCATTCTTGCGACGAAACTTGCTGTTCATCGGACGTATGGAGTGCCAATCGACCGCCGTTGCAACGCCGTTTCCTGACACATCGCCATCTCGCATGATCTCGCGGTTGGGATGGAACGGGCCGCCGAGCAGCTCATCTTCGTTATACCCGAGCAACCGCTCCGCCGCCGCGTTCATGCCCTGAACATCGGCGGTCTCGCCTAATAGGCAGGCGCTTTCCGCGAATGTGTCGAGAAACGATCGGAGCAATAACGGTTCTTGCAAGATGCCCCCTCGATTGTTATGCGGCGCTTCGGTAAGAGGCATTCTCTTCTTCTCAGAAATAAGGTTCAACCAGCCTGCGACAGTCGCCTGTTGACGATCTCGCGGACGAAAGAAAGCGCCGCCATCCAAATTTGCGTTTCGTCTCCGCCCTCCGTCTTGCCTCTCCTAGTCTTGGAGCCGACGGGCCAACGTCTCCGAGTGGCTCGTGTCAGTCGAACGCGGGGGGCTCGAGCGAAGGCAGCGGATTTCACCTTTGTCGGGACTTTTCCTCTCAACCGTTTTCGCTGGCCGCTCCGCAAGCGTCGACCAACGCGTCCAGTTCATCTATGAGCGCGGCAAAGGGCCCAAGCCCCACCGGATGAGCTTCCTGCAGTTCTCGGCACAGGCGCCGAAAACTCGCCAGACGCCAGCGCATCCCCTGCTCGTGAAAAAACGCCGCTAGTTCTTGCGGACCTGTTGCAAGCATCATCCGACAGAGGCGAGCCGGAGCAGAACGAAGACGGCTCTCGAGGGTTGCTTGCAGACGTTTTTCCCAGTGATCTCGTGGCTTCACCTCGGCCATGAGCGTCATGATTTGACGCGTCCCCAGAAATTCGATGGCTTCGTCGAACAATTGCGATACGCGCTGCAGTTTCTCGCGCGACCGCCGGGACAAATCCACCAGGATGGGGAAGTCTCGTAGTCTGTCCAGAAACACCATGCGGGACGCATCCGGCGCTACGGAATTCAACACGGCGAATTCAGCGCTTTCTCCCAGATGATCGAGATACTGCCGTAAATAACTTCGCCATTCGCCAACGAGATCGGGCTCTGGCGAAAATCTCCGACCATTGTCCAACGCCCATCGCGTCAGGAACGCCAGGGAGTCCTCAAGTTGCGACAGGAGTTTGTATTGCCGACTGGTCGGCGTCTTGCCATCGAGCGCATGGACCGCTTGCCGCCATCGGTCCCCCTCCAGGATCAGGTCGAAAGTGATATAGGCGCGGACCGTTTCGATGAGACGGGCGACGTCCCATTCCCCGGTCCCAACCAGGAACCCCGCTCCAGCTTGGTCGATTACTTTGTTACAGATCATGGTGGCGGCGATTTCTCGGCCGAGCGCGTGATCTTTCAAACGAGCCGCATAACGGTCCCGCACCCGAGCGGGAAAATAAGCGGCGAAGATGTCCTCGACCCATTGCCCGGCGAGGAAATCGGAGGCCTCCAGCAGCGCCCGCTTCAACGCCAGCTTGGTGTGAGCCATCAGCACGGCCAGTTCGGGGCGGGTCAATCCCTTGCCAGTGCGAGCGAGGATTTCCTTGCGAATAGGAAAGGTTTCCGCGCCGCGGTCGAACATCCCGGCGTGTTCAAGTTGGTCCGCCAACTCGATGAATGGCTCGATATCGGCGTGGCAACGTTTGTTTTCCAACGACAAGCAGAGGCTTTGCC
>PLZT01000253.1:0-2732 GCA_003152255.1 Methylocystaceae bacterium
GATCACCTGCATCGTCATTCTGCCGCCCTATGCCCGCGCCAGTCCGGCGACACCTCAGCGCGCTGCGGGCCGTCGATCAGACGATGCGGCCCATCACTGACGCGCTGGCGCCATGTTTTTGTGTTTTCAACCGCAACAGCGGCCTCATCCACCTTCGCTCTAATCCCCGAACCCCGATTCCATCGCGGCGTCGTCCTTTGATAATGTTCCTTGAATTGTCGCCGATAACTCCTCGGCCTCTTCCGACATCGCTTCGAATTGGTCACGAATTTGATCGACCGCCGCGCCGGCAAATTCCTGCGCCGACCCAACTCTCGACAATTTGTCGGCATATTTGAACGCCGCGTCAAAGTTGATGGCCGCGAGGTCAAACATTTTCGCATTAAAAGCCTGATAACTCAATAGCATCACCAAGGCTTGATTCTTAGTTATGTCGGTGGCTTCGAGTGTCATAATTGCTGCCCTTTCGATATCTGCACCCGCTGTAGCTAAACTATTCGTCGCGGGCTTCCGAAAGTACTTATTTGGATAACGGTTTTAGCTTGGGAAGGTTGCACCTATCGTGAGCTATTATTCGGCATGCCGGAACGTGCTCGCGATCCGCAAGCCGAACAGACGAAGCGGCGCGCCCGCGCGATGTTCGGAAGTGGCGTTCAGGCGCGAGGCCAATCGCCTCGAAGCTAATGGCCGTCGACCGCAGACACATCGGATTGCAGCATGTCGCCCGCGCGCCAGTGCGCCCTGGGATTGCAGGCCGGAGATTGTGGGAAAGGCCCCGGCGTCAGGCTGTGGAGGCCGGCGCCAACCCCGCGTCTATCCCGATCGAAGACTTGAACGCTGAGAATGACGAATAGAGGCGGCATCTCGGTTTGAAATCTGGCCACCTTGACGGGCGCTAGCGCCGGGTCAATCTCCCTAGTAGACTTGGCGCAAAGCACAGGGGAATTGCAATGGACACTTAGCCCGAAAAATTCATCGGAGGTTGGCGGGTATGGTACATCTCGCTGATTTGGTGTAGGATTTGGTTGTCGAAGCCGATCCGCGCCATTTCAGGAAACCACACCCGCCATGAATGATCCTATGCTGCCGCTGCCCGGCCTGTCACCTGTTTCCGGCAACGCCGTCGTCGCCAAATTCGATGGCGGTTTGCTCTCGTCCGATGGCGGCGTTCTGGTGTTGCGCGAGGTCGAGCAGCGCCTGCTGCGGGTCATCGCCCGGACAAGCGTCTTGGTGCGCCGCGCGCGCCGCCAGTGGCCGATTAGACAAATTTCACGTAGTCCATCGCTCCCACCGTTCCTTCGGCTTCAAGGCGCTGTCAGAGCTTGAGCGCACGCAAGCGCAGGGCGTTCGCGATCACGGAAACTGAGCTGAGCGACATCGCGAGCGCGCCGATGATCGGACTGAGAAGGATGCCGAAGGCTGGGTAGAGGACACCGGCGGCAATCGGGATGCCGACTGCGTTGTAGACGAAGGCGAAGATCAGATTTTCGCGGATGTTGCGCATCGTCGCGCGGCTTAGGACAATCGCCCGCGCGATGCCCGCAAGATCGCCCTTCACCAGGGTGATTCCGGCGCTCTGAATTGCGACTTCGGTTCCCGTTCCCATCGCGATGCCAACAGACGCCTCGGCTAGAGCCGGAGCGTCGTTCACGCCGTCGCCCGCCATGGCGACAATGCGCCCCTCGGACGTGAGCTTCTTGACGATGCGGTTCTTGTCCTGCGGCAGAATGTCGGCTTCGATTTCCTCAATGCCAAGCTTGCGGGCAACCGCTTCGGCCGTCGTCTTGTTGTCGCCGGTCAGCATCACAATCCGTATGCCGTCGTTTCGAAGAGTATCGAGGGCCGCTTGCGTCGTCGCCTTGATCGGGTCGGCAATGGCGATGACGCCGCCTGGTTTGTGGTCGATTGCGAGAAAAAGGGCGGTCGCGCCGTCGCTGCGCAGCTCCTCGGCTTTCCGGTCGAGATCGTCGAATTTTATGCCGAGGTCAGCCATCAGCTTGGCATTGCCCAGAGCCACGGGCCTGCCATCGATCTTGCCTGTGACCCCCTTGCCCGTGACAGAGGTGAAATCGGTGGGCTCCTTAGTCGCCATATCACGACTGTTGGCAGCCATGACGATGGCGGCGGCTAGCGGATGTTCGCTAGACCGCTCAAGGCTTGCCGCCAAAGCCAAAATCTCGGCGTCGGACAATCCAGCGGCGGGAACAATGGCCGTCACCCTCGGCTTGCCTTCGGTGAGCGTCCCGGTCTTGTCGACGACCAGAGTATTGACCTTCTCCATACGCTCAAGAGCTTCAGCCGACTTGATCAGGACACCTGCGCCAGCGCCCTTGCCGATCGCCACGCCGATCGACATTGGGGTGGCGAGACCCAGCGCGCAGGGACAGGCGATGATGACGACGGAAACCGCCGCGATCAGCGCATAGGAAAGCGCGGGGGCGGGACCGAATGCCGCCCACGCAACGAAAGCAACAACCGCTACGCCGAGCACGGCGGGAACGAAATAGCCCGACACCTTGTCCGCTAGCGCCTGAATCGGCGCTCGGCTTCGTTGCGCCTCGCTGACCATTGCGACGATGCGCGCNNCCCTCAAGCACTTCGCCATCGACGGGCACGCCGTCGCCTGGCCGAACCCTGAGACGGTCGCCGACCTGAATCAGCTCAAGGGCGACTTCCTCGTCCTGGCCATCGGCTTTCAAGCGGCGCGCTGTCTTGGGAGCCAATTTCAGCAA
>PLZT01000253.1:2744-3429 GCA_003152255.1 Methylocystaceae bacterium
GCGATCAGGCTGAACATGTTCAGGCTGCGGTGGATGATCGACGCATAGGCGCGTTGGAAAAACGGCCATCCCGCCCACAGGACGACCGGCGTGGATAGCGCGAACTGAATCCATGTCGAGACTTGCGGCGATACAAGGCCGTGCATTCCAAGGGCGGGGATGTGGCTGCCCATTTCGAGGACGAATACCGGCAAGGTGAGAGCGAACCCGACCCAGAATCGCCGCGTCATGTCTGTCAGTTCGTAGTTTTCGGCCACCTCTGCCGTCGCCTTGACCGGCTCCAGCGTCATTCCGCATATGGGGCAATTCCCTGGCCCAACCTGGCGTATTTGGGGATGCATCGGGCAGGTGTAGATGACGCCGGTGACGGTTGGGGCTGGGGGCGCTATTGATGGTGCGCCATGGGTGCGAAGGTGAGTCATGGCGAGCAGGCTAGCACGGTTGGTTCTTGCCGGGAGGCTCGGATTCTACTCAAGGGATCGTCACCCGCCGCTGCCATAAGCTCCATTCTGTAAAATCGCGCCGTTGCGCCGTCTCTCAAAACTTGCGGTTTTTGAGCCGCCTTCGCGTGTTCCAAATATCTTGATTTCTGTACGGCGGGTGCAACGTCCGCTTACTGAGGAACTGCGGGCGCGCCGCTCGACATGCCGAAAACGCCGCTTATGACCCCAAGCCGCCATTCTTC
>PLZT01000309.1 GCA_003152255.1 Methylocystaceae bacterium
TTCAGACAACCGGAGCCAGCTCTGCGGACCGCCACACCGTCGCTCAGGCTGGGGATGAAGGGTTCGAACAGTCGAGTAGAAACCTCGGGGGCAAACCCGGTCCTTGTCAGCTACCGCAATCTCCTCGGTCTCCGAGTCCAGGATCCGCGCTTCGAGACTCACTGCGCGCATAAAAGCGCCGTTCTCGGGCATAGTTTCGACCGTCAGGGCGGCGCTATTCAACGGCGGTTGGCGCATTGACAATGTAGCCAACAAATCGTTCCCCACGGGTCGACGGAGGCGGAACGGGGGCTAGATTGGTGTTCAGGCAATGCAACTGCGCTGAGGCGCCAACATGCTGCAGTCGAGCGCATCCGAGTCGGTGGGAATTCCGGCGACCCTGACGCAACCTGGGGCGTTGAAATTCTGGGCGGCGGTAATGGTCACCGGATTTGGAGCCGGCGCCAGCGCGGCCGCGCTGATTCTGTTGTTGCAGACGGTGCAACACTGGGCGTGGCCTGGGCCGGGCACATTACTGGAATCCGCTTCGGCGGCCAATCCAGGGCGGCATCTCGCCGTTCTCCTGGCCGCGGGACTGCTGGCGGGTGTGGGGCAATTGATTTTGGTTCGGCTCACCAGCGGCAACGGCATCGTTATCACGGAAGCCATCTGGCTTTCCGCCGGGCGATTGCCTGCGTTGCGCACGCTTGGCAGCGCTTGTCGATCGTTATCGTCGGCATGGGGGCTTCCTTGGGCCGCGAAGGCGCGCCAAAGCAGGTTGGAGCCGTTATCGCCAATGCGCCGTCCGATAGAGCCAAGCTGTCCAACGAACAACGCCGTCTCCTGGTGGCGTGCGGCGCGGGAGCGGGGCCGGCCGCGGCCTATGGAGTGCCGCTCGGCGGCGCGTTGTTCGCGCTCGAAGTGCTGCGCGGAATCCTGGCGTTGCGGTTGGTGTTGCCTGCGCTGCTCACATCGTTGATCGCGACGATCGTTTCCTGGAGGGTTGTTGCCGATGCGCCGACCTATTTCATACCGAGTTTTCAAACCTCGGCGTCGGTCATTTGCTGGGCGATCCTGGCGGGACCCGTCGTTGGGTTCGTCTCGGTCGGCTATGTGCGATTGATCGCCTTTGCGGATCACCACAACCCCGGCGGCTGGATGCGATTTTACGCTCCAGGCGCGGCGCTCGGCCTGCTCGGGCTTGTCTCGATTTCGTTTCCTCAATTGCTCGGCAATGGCAAAGACCTGGCGCAGCTGACGTTCGTCGGCGAAGTTGCAACAGCGCCGTTGCTAATGCTGCTGGCGCTAAAGCCGATTGCGACCGCCCTTTGCCTCGGCAGCGGCGCGCCGGGAGGTATGTTTACGCCGTCGCTGACATTGGGAGCGCTTTTGGGAGCCGCGCTGGGCTATGCTTGGTCCTTGCTGTGGCCGGGGGCCGCCAATGGGCTTGTTCGCGGTGATTAGGGCAGCGAGTACGCTGGCGGCGACGACACAAGGACCAATCTCGGCGGTGGTGCTGATGATGGAACTGACCGGTCATGACCGATCCTTTATCGCTCCGTTGCTACTCGCGGTTGTCGGCGCCACGTTGGTTTCGCGCGGCATCGAACCGCGATCCATTTATGACGCGCGTCTCAGCGACGAACAGGTGAATGCGCGGCTGAAAACCAGAGAGCCCGCAATATTCTGATATTGGATTTATTGGGCGCTACTCCCCGAGTTTTGTCCGTCGTGGCGAAAGGGAGGCCAACGACGCCCGGAAGTCACGGATGAGCCCGGCGCGCGGCACCGTCCATGTCGGGTAAAGTCGTGAAGATTTAGCGGAAATGGCGGAGTCTCCTCCCACAATCGGACAAGCGAGCTGGCGAACTTCGTTAAGGCCAAGGTCGTAGCCCGTCGCTACGCCTCATCGAACGAGGCTGTCCGGCATTACGAGTTGACGTAGAAGGCCGAAATAGCAAGAGGTCGAAAGCGATTTTCGGTTGCGCCCCAGCAGGCCGGGCCCGCGCCAAGGCGGCGCCATACTGAATTTTCGGCCGCGGCAGCTCGCGGCGCAACCATTCGCCGAGGCTATCCCGAGGGCACCTTGCCCCTGATCAGATAAGGTCCAACTTGAGTAGGCTCTCCGACAAGCACGGCCAGTCGGGCCGAGGGCGGGAACGCCGGGAACGGCTTCCGGTCGATGTCTTCCGGCAGAATCGCTCTGAAAACGGCTTGGCCTGGCTGGTGGTCTCGAGTCATTGCGAACCTTCGAGCATCTCGCATCACCTGGCGGTATTGGTCGCATTCAGAAGGACATCCGCAAACACCGTCCGCTACAGCCGTAACTTATCGAGCGTAATCGGTAGGTCGCGGACGCGCTTTCCGGTCGCGTGGTAGACCGCGTTCGCGATCGCCGCCGCGACGCCAACAATGCCGATCTCGCCGAGCCCCTTGATGCCCAATGGATTGCTGTCGTCGGGCTCGTCGACGAAGATGACCCTGATGTCGTGGATGTCCGCGTTCACTGGCACATGATATTCGGCGATGTTGGCATTCATGATGCGACCAACCCTGTGATCGATCAACGTCTCCTCGTGCAGCGCCATGCCGATACCCCAGACCACGCCGCCTAGGATCTGGCTGCTCGCGGTCTTGGTGTTCAGGATACGCCCCGCGGCAATCGCGCTGACGACGCGCGTGACGCGGATCACCCCGAGCTGCTCGTCGACTTTCACCTCGGCGAAGATTGCTGAGTGCGTGTTGTGCGCGCTCGCGATATCATTGCTGGGGTTGTAAGTTTTCTCCTGTTCGATGCGGTCAACGGCGCCGTGCCGCATGGCGTCCGTGATCGACACCGAACGCGACGCGTCGCCCTTGCTCAACAGCTTGCCGTCCGCGAGCGTGACTTCGCCGGGCGCTGTATTCGCGAGTGGCGAGCCCGGCATCTGTTTGGCCAGACGCAACAGCTCGTCGCGGATCGCGTCGGCTGTCGTCGCGATCCCATTGGACACCGAGGCCGCGATCCATGATCCGCCTTCGACCGGCGATTGCGGGAGACTCGAGTCGCCGAGGTTGATGCTGATGTTCTGGAGCGGCAGCCCAAGCATGTCCGCCGCGACCTGCGCCATGATGGTGTAGCTACCCGTGCCAATATCGGAGGTGGCGCACGCGACCTCGGCATGGCCATTGGCGCTTAGCGCGATGCGCACGGTGATCGGCGTTTGCAACGCCTCCCACATGCCGGTCGCCATGCCCCAGCCGACCAGGTCGCCGGCGTCCCGCATCGAGCGCGCCTCGGGATTGCGTTTGTCCCAGCCGAACGCCGCCGCGCCCTGGCGGTAGCATTCGCGCAGCGCCTTGCTGCTGAACGGCCGATCGTTGTTCTGATCGCGCTCGGAATAACATCGCAGACGGAGTTCGAGCGGATCGAGAGTGAGCGCAACCGCTAGCTCGTCCATGGCGGATTCAAGCGCGAAGCGAGCGGTTGTGGCGCTTGGCGCGCGCATGTCGCATGGGGTCGCAAGATCGAGCCGCGCGAGCTTGTGCTTGTATCTCGCATTGCCGCATTTGTAGAGCAGGCCCGACCAGCCGGTCTCTTGCCGGAAGAAGTCCTCGTATTGCGAGGTCACGGTGATCGCGTCGTGCGTGATCGCGTCAAGAGTTCCGTCGATGTTGGCGCCGAGCTCCATCCGCTGAATCATCGCGGGTCGGTAGCCCAGCACATACATTTGGGGTCGTGTCAATACGACTCGGACCGAGCGCCGCAGCAGGCGCGCCGCCAGCACCACCTGAAACTGCGGGCGCAGGCCCGAGCCGAACGCGCCGCCCACGAACGGCGACATGACACGCACATCCTCCGGCTTCATGCCGAACACGCGACACAGATAGTGCTGGACGTTCTGCACGCCTTGCGTCTTGTCATAGACCGTCAGCTTGCCGTCGCCATCGTAGATCACCGTCGAGGCATAGAGCTCCATCGGGTTGTGATGCTCGATCGGAACGTAATATTCGCCGGCGTGGCGCACTGCCGCGGCGGCGAGCGTCTGCTCGGGTCTGCCACGCGTCTTGGATGGCGTGAACATCGCCTCGATCGGATTGCCTGGAGGTTTCAGCGGAATGGCGGCCTCGCGCCCACGATACACATCCGTAATGTGCGCATCCGTCTCGTACTCCACCCGCACCAACGATACTGCAAAACGCGCGATCTCCGACGTTTCGGCGACGACGAGCGCGATCGGCTGGCCGTTGAACATGATCCTGCCGTCGTAGAGCGGCCGGAACGGCGATCCCGCGGGCGCTATATCATCTTTATAAGCCTGATCGTTGTCGGCCATCGTCGGACGGTTCTCGTGCGTGAGCACGTCGAGCACGCCCTCGACGCGCAGGGCGGCGCCGAGATCGATGCGCGCGATGCGGCCCTTCGCGATTGTCGAGGTTACAACGCTGCCGTAAACAAGGCCTGGCACGTTGAACTCGGCGGCATATTTCGCGGTGCCGGTGACCTTCGCGAAGCCGTCGACGCGGGATGTGGGTGTGCCGATGTAAGGCGCCATGGTCGTGCTCAGGCGATCTTCTTGGACGACTGCGACTGCGGCGTGCCGCGCGCGGCTTGCGTGAGCGCGCGCGAGATGCAGCGGCGCGCGAGATCGATCTTGAAGGTGTTGTGCGCGTAACCTTTGGCGTCGCGCAGCAGCACATCGGCCGCGTGAGCGAACGTCGCCGCATTGGCGCGTTGCCCGCGCAACGCGGCTTCGGCCTCTGGATCGCGCCAGGGCTTGTGCGCGACGCCCCCAAGCGCGAAACGGCCGTCCTTGATGGTGTCGCCATCGAGCTCGAGCCCGACCGCGACGGAAACTAGGGCGAATGCGTAGGAGAGCCGGTCCCGAATCTTTAACCCGTCTTATTCACCGGGGGCTTGATTTTGGGCTGACGGATGTAGCGTAAGATATTGATTTAGTGTATGGATTAGTTGC
>PLZT01000510.1 GCA_003152255.1 Methylocystaceae bacterium
TCGGGTTGATAGAAGCGCCCTTATGCTAAATCCGTCGGACGCGGACGCCGAAAGAGACGATCCCACCATTCGCCGTTGTATGGAGTTTGCGAGGCGCGAAGGCGCGAGCGGCATTATCGTTGCTAATCTGTTCGCTTGGCGAACCCCGTATTCGGATGACCTACGGCAGGCGGGCGATCCATTCGGCAAGGATAATCGAAAAGCCATCGAGATGATTGCGGCAAGATCGATTGAAAACGGGATTCCAATTGTCTGCGCCTGGGGTTGTCGCGGAGCGCTTCATGGCGGCGACAAGACCGCTGTCGATATAATTCGGGGAGTCGGGCCAGGCGCAATATTGAAATGTCTTGGGAAGACAAAGGCGGGCCATCCGCCACATCCACTATATTTGCGTCGCGACCAGCCCTTGGAGGTGTTCCCCTAAGCAAGGTTGGAACATCCCTAGAACCCTCATCCGACCCCGCTTCGCGGGGCCACCTTCTCCCGCGGGCGGGAGAAGGAAGCGCGCGCCGCCTCACCCCAGCAGCCGCTTGATCTCCGCCCGCAGCCCGTCGGCTATGTCCGGACGCTCCAGCCCAAAGGCGATGTTGGCGGCCAAAAATCCCAGCTTCGACCCCGTATCGTAGGTCTTGCCGTCGAAGCGCACGCCGTGAAACGGCTGCGTGACCGCGAGCTTGATCATGGCGTCGGTGAGCTGGATTTCGCCGCCCGCGCCTTTTTCGCCTTTCTCGAGCAGCTCGAAAATCTCGGGCTCGAGAATATAGCGGCCGGAGATCATCCAATTGCTCGGCGCCGTCCCCTGCGGCGGCTTTTCGATCATGCCGTTGATCTCGAAACTGTGGCCGTAATCCGCGCCGACGCTCACAATGCCATATTGATGCGTCTCGCTCGGCGAAACCTCCTCCACCGCGATGATATTGCCGCCGTGCTTTCCATAGGCCTCCATGGCCTGGGCGAGGCAGCGGCTCTTGCGCGGGCCGTTCGGCAGCGTGATCATATCGGGCAGCAACACGGCGAAAGGCTCGTCGCCGATGATGTCGCGCGCGCACCAAACCGCGTGGCCGAGGCCCAGCGGCGCCTGCTGGCGCGTGAAGCTCGTGGCGCCGGCCTTGGGCAGGTCCGCCATCAGCGCGTCATATTCCTTCGTCTTGTTGCGGCGGCGAAGCGTGTCCTCCAACTCGTAAGACATATCGAAATGGTCCTCGATCACCGCCTTGCCACGTCCGGTCACGAAGATGAAATGTTCGATGCCAGCCTCGCGCGCCTCGTCGACCACATGCTGCACGACCGGACGATCGACCACGGTGAGCATTTCCTTCGGCACGGCCTTGGTGGCTGGTAGAAAGCGCGTGCCCAAACCGGCGACGGGTAAAACAGCCTTGCGAATGCGCTTGCTCATGAAGGGTCCGTTGCTTGATGGAGGAGCCGCCGCTCGGGCGGGGAGGTTGACGTAAACTTAGGTTCCGCCTTTTAATTGTGACGAAATCGCATGAACGGGTGTTGACGATGACGGTCTTGGTGACGGGCGGCGCTGGTTATATCGGCTCCCACATGGTTTTGGAACTGCTTGACGCCGGCGAAAAGCCGGTTGTCCTCGACAATCTCTCGACCGGCTTTCGCTGGGCCGTGCCCGAGGGCGTCCCCCTGGTCGTCGGCGACTTCGGCGACGAAGACCTCGTGACCGAAACTGTCGCGCGATACGACGTCGACGAGATCATCCACTTCGCCGCGAAGATCGTGGTGCCGGAGTCGGTCGCCGATCCGCTCGGCTATTATCTCAACAACACCGCCAAGGCGCGCAATCTGCTGGAGACCGCGACGGGCTGCGAGATCAAGCGCTTCATCTTTTCCTCGACGGCGGCGGTTTATGGCGATCCTTCGCGAAATCCGGTGACGGAGGACGAGCCGCTCAAGCCGCTCTCGCCCTATGGCCGCTCCAAGCTGATGGTGGAGTGGATGCTGGAGGATGTCGCCAAGGCGTATGACTTCAACTATGTCGCGCTGCGTTACTTCAACGTCGCGGGCGGCGATCCCAAGGGCCGCGCCGGCCAGTCGACGCCGAACGCCACGCATCTGATCAAGGTCGCGGCGCAGGCGGTGCTGGGCCTGCGCGCGAAGATGCAATTGTTCGGCACGGATTATCCGACGCCGGACGGAACCTGTTTGCGCGATTATATTCATGTATCGGATCTCGCTCGCGCGCATATGGACGCGCTGCGCTATTTGCGCGGCGGCGGCGCCAGCCTCGTCTGTAACGCCGGCTATGAGCGCGGCTATTCGGTGAGAGAGGTGATCGAGACCGTCAAGCGCGTCGCGGGCGTCGATTTCCCGGTCGAGGTCTCGGGTCGCCGTCCCGGCGACGCGGCGGCGATCATCGCGGCGAATAGCCGCATCAAGGCGACGCTCGGCTGGGAGCCGCGGCACGACGATTTGGAAGAGATCGTGCGCCAGGCGCTGGCCTGGGAACGAGGGCTGGCGGCCCGAAAACGCGGGTGAACGGGCGCGCGCGGCGATGCGCGGCGGTCTCGTTAACGATCATGTCTCCATTTGATCGCATCGAGCTAAGTCCGCCTGGAGTCATCCATTTCTTTAAGCGCGCGTCAATATTTTGAATGCAATCTGCCGAGGCGAAAACATTGAATTCTTCTAGCGCGCACAACGAACGGCCGGTGAAACAGCCATGCCCACGCAATCTCAATTGAAATTAAAGACCGTCGAATTGAACAGATATCCGACGGTCAAGGTCGAACTGCAGGGGCGATTCATGTTGCCCTCGCGCACCGAGCACGAGTGCTCGGTGATCGAAATGTCGACACGGGAAATCAGGATTTCCGCTCCGGTGGCGCCCGAGATCGGCGAGAAGATTATCATTTACATCGCCGAACTTGGCCGCTTCGAGGGCGGCGTGGTGCGGCAGGAGCCCGCCGGTTTCGCCATCGGCATGAGCCTGCCCAAGGCGAAGCACGTCAAGCTCGCCGAGCAACTGACCTGGTATGGCAATCGCGAAGCCTGGGATTTGCCCGACAACAGACGCTATGAGCGTATCGTGCCCTTCATGCGGCGGACGCCTCTGCATTTGTCCGACGGCAAGGAGGTTATCGTCAAGATCAACGACATTTCCGTTGGCGGCGTCAACATCGAGACGAACTTCAAACTGCCGCAGGGCGCCAAGGTCACGCTCGGCGCGAAGCCGGCGACCGTGCTGCGGGTGTTCGACGACGGTTTCGTCGCCGAGTTCGACAAGCCCTTCGCGGAAGGCGAACTAAACGAATTCACCAAATTATGAGCGAAGGCTCCTTTGA
Source organism: Methylocystaceae bacterium (assembly GCA_003152255.1). Next base: position 3,303 of record PLZT01000510.1, read on the forward strand.
AACTTTGCGGGCGTGAGCGCATGGCGCTCACGCGGGGTTAGCGGAATTTTGAACGTGCGTTCGTTCGCCAATACCGTCGCCGTCGGCGCGGGGAAGCGTTATTCGGCGGGACAAGCCGCCTTGCGCTTGGTTTCCCGATCGACGAGCCAAAGATATTCCTTCGTTCGCCTCGCATCGGAAATCATCTGGCAAATGCGCCGCTCGAACGGCTCGCGCGCGGCGGGCGGAAAATCGCGCACGCAGAAATAGGCGAGCGCCCTCACGTCTAGATAGGGGCTGAGAAACAGCCGCGCGGCGCGGTCGCTGAGTTCCGCGCTCTCCGGCGCCGGGCAATGATTGATGCTCAATTTGCCATATTCGATCTCGGCGGTTTTTCGAACGGCGGGATTGGGGTCGGCGAAAAACTGTTCGAGCGCGGCGCTGATTTCATGCTCGTCGATCACGTCGCCGCGCGGCGGCGCGTAGTCGCGCGGGATCGATACGGAGAGAACCTCGCCAATCACGTCGCCGATCGCGTCGAAGCCATCGATCTCGAGCGGACGCACGCCGAAAATCCCCAGGAAGGCGACGGGCGAGGGAGCCAGCCCCTTCGCCCTGCGGGCGAGCAGCCGTTCGACGCCATCGGCGCGTTGGATAATTTCAATCCAGAGTCCCTGGAACCCTTTCACGATTTCGCTGACGCCGATCTTTATAATCAACGCCCGCGAGGGCTCCCGCGCTGGCAGCATGGCGATGCATGTGTCCTTAAATCCGTTGGCGGTGAATTCGACGGTCGACGGCAGATTGTTCGCTTCGTAACACGCCTCGCCCGAAATCAACCGCGCCTCGCGCCATTCGGCTGGCGAGTGCGCGGTCTGGCGGACGGCAGGGAACACCGCGTATTTGCCGCTCGACAAAATGGGCTTTAGCCAGAAATTCGTCCAATAGGGGTCATCGAACACGATGTTTTTCTGGTCCGCGGCGGGCTTGAGCAACGGCCCCGATTCCAGCGCGGCATAGTCGCCCGCGTGTTCCGCCTGCGCGGCCTTGGCGTATAAGGCCAGCGCCAATGGAACGACGAGCAGCCCGGCGGCGAAACCGAACCGACGCTTGCGCAGACCATAAAACGCCGCGGCGACGGCCGGCGTCGTCAAGCCGATCGCGCCGGCCGTCCCCAGCGCGCCATCTCCAGCCGCGGAGGCGGCGGCGAGAAAATTCTGCACCGACGGCAGCGCGAGAATTAAGATCGCGCCGCCGATCAGCAGCGCGCCAATGGCGAAATCGCGCAAGAAACCGAGGCGGGCGTTCATGTCGTTTTCTTTCGCGCTCATCCCGTATTGCGCAGACCCGCCGCGACGCCGTTGATCGACATGAGAATCCCCTGGCGGATGTCGTCGTCGGTCCGGCCCGAGCGCCAGCGGCGGATCAGTTCAATCTGCAAATAGCTCAGCGGCGTGATGTAGGGCACGCGCAGCTTCAGCGAACGCGCCAGCGCGGGATTGTCGGCGAGCCGCTCGCTCGCGCCGGTGATGTCCTCCAGCGCGCTCACCGCGAGATTGTATTCCGCCTCGATGCGCCCGAAAATTTCCTTCGCGCGCGTCTGATCCGGCGCAAGCTCCGCATAGTGGCGGGCGATGGAGAGATCGGTCTTCGACAGGATCATGTCGATGTTCGACAGCAGCACGCGAAAGAACGGCCATTCGCGATTCATGCGGCGCAGCAACGGCAGCCGCGCGTCGCGGTCCTCCGCCAGAAAGCCGGCGATCGCCGAGCCAAAGCCATACCAGCCGGGCAGGGCGACGCGCGCCTGACCCCAGGAAAAGCTCCAGGGAATCGCACGCAAATCCTCGATCCGGCGCGAGGGTTTGCGCGAAGCGGGACGCGAGCCGATATTTAGCGAGGCGATTTCGGCGATTGGCGTCGAGCCAAAGTAATAATCGACGAAGCCCGGGGTCTCGTAGACAAGATGGCGATAGGCCGACATCGCGGCGGTCGACAGCCTTGAAGCGGTCGCGAGAAACTCGTCCGGCGGCGCCTGCCGGTCGGAGAGCAGCGTCGCCTCCAGCGTCGCGGCGACGATCAATTCGAGTTGAAGGCGGCCGATCTGCGGATTGGCGTATTTGGCGGCGATCACCTCGCCCTGTTCGGTCAGGCGGATCTGGCCGTTCACCGTGCCCGGCGGCTGGGCCAGAATGGCGTCGTAGCTCGGGCCGCCGCCGCGTCCGACCGTGCCCCCGCGCCCGTGAAACAGCCGCATCGAAATATTGGGCTGGCCGGCGAAGAACTCCGCCAGCGCCGTCGAGGCGCGGTAAAGCTCCCAAATGCTCGTGAAGATGCCGCCGTCCTTGTTGCTGTCGGAATAGCCCAGCATGATGTCCTGTTGGGCGCCCGAGTTGGCGACGAGCTTGGCGATCCCCGGCAGCGCGTAGAAGTCCCGCATGATCGGCGCGGCGTTGCGCAGATCCTCTATGGTCTCGAACAGCGGCACGATGATCAAATCCGCCGAGACGACGCCGGCGTCGCGCGGATCGAGCGTGCCGTGCATCATGCCGCTTTCCTTTTGCAGCAACAGCACTTCCAGAAGATCGCTGACGGTCTCGGTGTGGCTGACGATGTAATGGCGAATCGACTCGTCGCCGTAAGTCGTGCGCATCGCGGCGGCCTTGGCGAAGATCGCCAATTCGTCCTCGACGGCGGGCGAATATTTCGCGTCCAGCAGCCGAACGGGGCGCGGATCCGACAGCAGCCGCAACAAAAGCTGTTGCTTCTCCAACTCGGGGAGCGCCGCGTAATTGTCGGCGATGCGCGCCTGCGCCAGAATTTCCGTGATTGTCTCCTCGTGACGGTCCGAGCTTTGGCGCAGATCGACGGTGGCGAGGTGGAAGCCGAACACTTCCACGGCGCGAATCAAGGGCTCCAGGCGCTGCGCGGCGATCACCTCGCTGTGGTGCAGCCGCAGCGACTCATCGATCGTGACGAGATCGGCGAGAAAGGCCCAGCTGTTGGCGTAGGCCGCGCCCGGCGACACCGCGTGCCGCACCGCCTGCCCGCCGGTCAAATGCTCCAGCGTGCCAGCGAGGCGCGAGTAGACGCCGATCAGCGCGCGGCGGTAAGGCTCGTCGTCGCGGTGCGGATTGTCGTCGCCCGCGCGGTTGGCCAGCTCCTCCAGCGCTCTGGTGGCGCCGGCGTATTTGCGCGAGATCGAAAGCTCCGCGCCGAGCTGATGCACCTCGACGAGATAAAAGCGCAAGGCCACCTCGGCCTGCATCTTCAGCGCGGTCTCCAGCGAGGCGGAAGTGACGTTGGGGTTGCCGTCGCGGTCGCCGCCGACCCATGTGCCCATGCGCAGGAACGGCGGCACGCGCAGCCCTTCGATGCGCCGCTCGATGTCGGCGTAGATATGCGGAATCTCGCGCAGGAAAGTCGAGCGGTAATAGCTCAGCGTGTTCTCGATTTCGTCGCGCACGGTGAGGCGCGACTGGCGCAACAGCTCGGTCTGCCACATTTGCGAGACGCGCGCGCGCAATTGCGCGTCGTTCTGCTCGAGTTCGGTCTTGGAGCGCAGATGTTCGCGCGCCGCGAGCAGCGCGAAGATCGAATGTTCGGCGTCGAGCAGACTCTTGCGCCTAACCTCGGTCGGATGGGCGGTGAGCACGGGAGAGACCCACCCGCGCGCGAGAACCTGGGCGATCTTGCCGGCGCCCACGGACGCCTTGCGCAAATGGGCGAAGGTGCGGTTGAGGCTGGGCTCGATCAGGCTCGTCTTTTCGCCGGCGGCCTCGGCCCGCGCCCGCTGCTGCAAGGGATGCAGATCCTCGGCGATATTGCCGAGATGCAGAAAATAGCTGAAGGCGCGAATGACCGTCAGCGCCTCCTTGGCCGAGAGGTTGCGCAGCAATTGATCGAGCTTGCGGTCGGCCTCGGAGTCGCCAAGGTCCATCGCGTCGCGCGTTCCTAATGGCCCCCCGTTCTTGGCGGCCGGGCGTTCCTCGGACGCCTTATGGCGGCTCGCGGCGACCGAGAGGCGGCGGATCGTCTCGATGCGCTCGAAGGCCTCGTCGCCCTCATGCTCGCGCACGGTCTCGCCGAGCAGCCGGCCCAGGAGCCGCACATCATCGTGCAGCCCATGGTCGCCTTTCCGCGGCTCGGCCTTTTGCGGCGCGGCGGACGTGGAAACGGCGGCGGTGGAAGCGGCGGCGGCGGCGGAAGCGTTGTTTTCGACATTCATGAGGTGTCGCGATCCTTGGCGAAGCCCGCGGGCGGAGGCTTCCCTATAGCAGATTTCGCGCCGAGTAGGACGCGGGGCGGCGTAGCCGCTCGCCGCCGCCTTGCCAGCGGGGTCGAATTTGACGAAAAGGCGAGCGACCGCTTCCAACATCAGGGACGCCGGCGATATAACCGTCATTCGTCCGGGAACCTTAGGAGCCGCGCCCATGTCCGCCCCGTCCTCGCCAAATATTTTCGACCAGTGGGACACTTATCACAAGGTGGTCGCCGCCAATTTCATGTTCCACCGCGAGATCGCGGAGGCCTTGCGGCGGGCGCTCGCCGCGCGCTTTTCGGGACGGCGGCCAGCTTTCCTCGATCTGGGCTGCGGCGACGCCACGGCGCTGGCGCCAGTGCTGCGGGACCAGCCGCCGAGCCGCTACAAGGGCGTCGATCTCTCGGAGACGGCGCTGGAGCTCGCCGCGCGCGAACTGGCCGACCTGCCTTGTCCGGTGACGTTGACGCATGGCGACATCCTCGAAGCGCTGGACGAAGACGACTCCCATGACGCGATCCATTCGAGCTTCGTGCTGCATCATCTGCCGACCGAGCGGAAGGCCGAGTTTTTCCGCCGCGCCGCCCGCCAACTCGCGCCGGACGGCCTGCTGTTGCTGGTCGACGTCGTGCGCGAGGAGGACGAATCGCTCGATGATTATTTTCGGCGCTATTGCGGCTGGCTGCGCCGC
>PLZT01000025.1 GCA_003152255.1 Methylocystaceae bacterium
AGTAGTCCTGCCCTTGCTTGCCGCGAGGGTCGGGCACGTTCTGCAACACGGTTCTCAGCTTCACGCAAGGCTCTCCGAATCAGAAAGCCCCATTCGAATCAAATAATTCCAATCCGTTCAAGCGGTTTGTGATTTTAGTAAATCACCCTGAGAGCCGTTATCGCTTTTTGCCCGTGGCCGCTCCGACTTTCTTCTTTGTCTTCGCCGGGGCCTTTGGCGGAGCCGCGACCTTTTTAGGCTCTTCTTTTTTCTCGGCGGGTTCCGGAGCCGCCGGCTGGGCCGCCTTCGGTTCAAAGCTCTGCATCGAGAATTTGTTTACATCGACCCTGATTGTGCTCCCCCTTTGATGCGCCACGAGTTCGTTTACTTGCCCAAGATCGATGTCTTGACCCGCTAACCAGCCCCGCACGATCTTTTCGTCCAGGCCCATCATTTCCCAGCCCGAAAGTCCCAACGCCTCGCCGGTGCGGGTTATGGTGTGAGCCGTAGGATTCCCAAGACCTCTTAGGAGTTGAGAATAGGTCGCGAATGACATTCCGATAGTTTTAAGAAACTCTTCTACGCTCGGAAACTCTCTCGACTTGCGTTGAAGCATCGCGCTAAAGATCGTTCCAATAGCGGTCTGCCTGGCCTCACCTTCCTTTTGCGTCCCCATGGTCTTCTCCGTTCCGCCTCCTCATCCCATGCGACGATACCGCTGCGCATCTTATCGCCGTTTGACTCGCGACAATTTCCGTTTCAACGCCGACATGGTGATTCCAAAGATATATCTTACAAAAAACAAAGTCTAGTGCTTAGCGCGGAGCATCGGCGATTTAGGTTAGTTTTGCCGTCGAAATTATCATGCGGCGTCCCGATAGCTTCGAAATGACGGTCCAACGCCACTGCGTCGCGGATCAACGCCAAGCTGTTTTCCTGCGGCTTGAGGCCGGGCGGGCATCGAGCGCGCGAACGTTGATCGCCTTGGCCGAGTTGGACCGAAGGTTCAAAACAGAAGCTAAAGTTATGATGGCGCATAATGAAATGAAGCAATCTTGACGTGTAAATAATGCCATTCGCCGTCATTGCGTCTCCTTCGGATCGCGCTCTATCCGCGCCCTGCAGGCGCTCACGAAGCCGCATTGGCGTCTTCGCCGTTGATCGGTAACGATCGCTGACGCCCGTTGCACGGGCCTGAATTTCGCGCGCCGTAACCGGCGCAATTTGTGGAGGCCGAAGGGGTTCCGCTTACGCCCCCAGCAATCGAAAAATCGGGTCTCCCCAATCTTCCGCGCGTCGCCATGCGCCGCTTGTGCAGACCGCCGAAGATCCGCGTTAATGCGCGGATGTTCGCCGCCCTAAAGGGTGGGCGATCCCCCTCCCGATTTTTCGTTTGCACCCCCCTATCCCCGGTTCGCCACCTGGCAAGCGGTATGGCGAGGCCATACGCGCCTTCGCTGATTTGGGGAGCGCCAAAATGGACGACACGAAAGCCGAAGAAATCGCATTGAAGGCGTTGCGCCTTCATGTCGCGCGCCTCGAAGATGAGGGCGACAAGCCGCTCAGCGTCGGAATGGCTATCGAGCTTAGCGATCAATTCGCAATTTCGGGAATGAAGGCCGAAGACTTCGTTTTGAGCACCGTTGCGAGCTTGCTTGTGAGCATGGCGCAATGGCCGCAATCACGCCTTGGCGACTTGTTCCGTTGCGATCTGGAGGAAGCAGCCGAACACATCACCGCTCACGGACTCATGGCGATGTTCGACAACGCTTGATCGTTGACGGGCCGAGCATTTGGCCCGTCTCGCCTTCACAAACTCAAACGCTTTCAGCCTGCGCCAATGCAGCCGCCGACCAACTCGCGTTGCTCCTGTGAGGGAGGAGGCGAGCGCCGGCGCTCGCGCAAGGGGAACCCCGCGCCGCGTTCCCCTTGACCCCTCCCCACCCCCGCCGTCTCTTCGAGACCGCGAAAACCTCTCATCAACGAACGAATTTTTTCAATCCCTTGGCCGTCCTATCGACCATACATTTTCAGCAGGAGGCCATCAGCCATTTGTCCAAAGACTAAGCGCGTGACGATCTTCGCCGTCGTAGACGCTCCCGGCCTGCATAACGCGCCGAAATTCAGGGGAGGGTGCCCGGCGCATTTCGGGCGCGATCACGACGTCGGGCGCAGCGGCGCGCGACTTCGCGCAGGCATGGCGGTGCGAGCGCTGGGCCGCGAGTCCGGCGCAGGACCTTGCCGCCGTTCAATAAATCTCTCTATTCAAACCATAGTTTGAGGCGTGCAATGCTGCGCGACGTGAAGCCCAATTTCCGGGGAATAGCGCGCCGCCACCCGTGACTTGCGCCGATTCCAGCCTTGGCATATCCTTCGATAAACTATTTATCATGCGCCATATCCAGAAGGAGCCGACATGCGCGTCAAGCCGCAAACCCCCACCCATCGAGATTTAGACTGGGCCCGTGCGGCCACCGCTCGTCAAGGCGACCCTTTGGGTGCGCTGCGCGCGGCCTTGACGAGCCATCCGGTGGAGGCCCGGTCCTATGCAAATTCTCTCAGGAGGTTTGCCATGTGCTCGATCACGACCTGTCTCGTCTTCGCATCTCTCGGGACCGCGCCAACCGCCGCTCAGCAGTCGCAGACGCATCGCCTTCTGGCCGAAACGCTTGACCTTACGCAAAGTCCAGCGGGCAACATTCAACTCCAAATTTGGGACGACAAGCTCCCGGAGATCATAGCCAAGCGTCGCCAGCTTCAAAGCACCGTCCCGAGCCTCCATTTGAAACTGATAGCCGAGGTTTTCACAACGTCCTTTAAAGATGGCGAACGAACAATCATCGTCTCTTCGATCAACGAGGATTGCGCGTCATCGCAAGTTGCTCCCAACGAAGCCGATTGCCCCGCGCGAGTCGCCGAACTTCGCGACGGGAAATTGCGCATTCTAAAAAACCTGTCTGAATTTCCAGTTTCGTCGCTTCGCGGCGAAGCGGGCCACGATGCTTCGACGAACAAAAACACCCAATACATGACGTTGCTAACCCGTCTTATTCACCGGGGGCTTGATTTTGGGCTGACGGATGTAGCGTAAGATATTGATTT
>PLZT01000613.1 GCA_003152255.1 Methylocystaceae bacterium
CGCTGCGCCCCGCCACGACCTCCGCCGCAGCCCGCAGGTCGCCGATCCGCGAGGTGGTGCAGGAGCCGATGAACACGCGGTCGATGGCGATCTCGTCGAGCCGCTCGCCGCCCTTCAATCCCATATATTCGAGCGCGCGAAGAATCGCCGCGCGCTTGCCGGGGTTCTTGGCGTCGTCCGGGGTCGGCACGACGCCGGTGATGGGGACGACATCCTCGGGGCTGGTGCCCCAGGTGACGATGGGCGGCAGAGCGGCGGCGTCGAGCGTGACCACACGATCGAAACGCGCGCCTTCGTCGCTGTGCAGCCCGTCCCAGTAGCGCCGCGCCGCGTCGAATTGCTCGCCTTTCGGCGCCTTCGGGCGATCCTTCAGATAGGCGTAGGTCTTTTCGTCGGGCGCGACCATGCCGGCCCGCGCGCCGGCTTCGATCGACATGTTGCAGACGGTCATGCGGCCTTCCATCGAAAGGTCGCGGATGGCCTCGCCGGCGTATTCGATTACGTGGCCGGTGCCGCCCGCCGTGCCGATCTCGCCGATGATCGCCAGGATGATATCCTTGGCGGTCGCGCCCGGCGCCAGTTTGCCGTCGACGCGCACCAGCATGTTGGCGGCCTTTTTCTGGATCAGCGTCTGCGTCGCCAGCACATGCTCGACCTCGGAGGTGCCGATGCCATGCGCCAGCGCGCCGAAGGCGCCATGCGTCGAGGTGTGGCTATCGCCGCAAACAATGGTCGTGCCGGGCAAGGTGAAGCCCTGCTCGGGGCCGACGATATGCACGACGCCCTGGCGCAGATCATGTTCGTTGTAATATTCGACGCCGAATTCGCGCGCGTTGACCGCGAGTTGCTCGATCTGGGCGCGGCTCTCCTCGTCAAGGATCGGCAGCGAGCGATCGGTCGTCGGCACGTTATGATCGACCACGGCGAGCGTGTTGGCCGGCGCGCGCACCTTGCGCCCGGTCAGGCGCAGGCCTTCGAACGCCTGCGGACTGGTGACTTCGTGAATGAGGTGACGGTCGATATAGAGAAGGCAGGCGCCGTCATCCTGGCGGTCGACCACATGGTCGTCCCAGATTTTGTCGTACAAGGTGCGGGGCGCGTTCGAATCGACTGACATTGCTCATCCTCTCGCCGCCGCCCGGTCTTGAACCCAGGTCTTGGCGGCTTGGTCTCGCGGGCGTTCGACGGTCTTTTACGCGCATCATGCCCGTCGTGGAAGTATATATGCCGCCAATTCATGCGTTGCCGCGTTTTCTTAAACGCGAACCGGCGGCTGCTTCGCTTGAAAACGCTTGTCGCGAAAGGAGCCTTATGGCCGCGCTTTCATCTCCGCCCGCCGCGCTCGCCGCCGCCCTCGACGCGCTGCTCGACGGCCAGCCGCGCAAGGAGCTGCAGGCCAGGGCTCAACGCATGTCCGAGGGGTTTCGCGCGCGAAAGCCTTCGAGCGAGACCATCCGGGACGAGACGGACGCCCTAGCCTATGCGCTGACGCGGCTGCCGGCGACCTATGCCGCGACCGCGAGCGTGTTGCGCCGCCTTTCCGAGGAGGTTCCGGAGTTTTCGCCTTCGAGCCTCCTCGACGCCGGCTGCGGCCTCGCCAGCGCCTCCTTCGCGGCGCTGGAAATCTGGCCGGATATCGCCAATGTCGAGCTGTTCGACCGCAGCCCGCAATTTCTGGCGCTGGCGGGGCGGCTGACCCAAGCCAGTCCTCTTGCGGCGCTGAAGCGGGCGCGGGTCGTCGCGGCGGACCTGCGGGCGCCCCCGCGCGGCGAGGCCGCCGATCTCGTCGTCGCGAGCTATGCGCTGACGGAAATCGACGACGACGCCTTGCCCGGCGTCGTCGACGCCCTGTGGGCGCGGGCCGGCCGCGCCCTGGCGCTCATTGAGCCCGGCACGCCCCGCGATTACGCGCGGCTGATGACGCTGCGCCAGAGGCTGATCGGGGCGGGCGCGCGCATCGCCTTGCCCTGCCCGCACGACCGACCTTGCCCGCTGACGGCGCCCGACTGGTGTCATTTCGCGACGCGCCTCGCTCGCTCGCGCGACCATAAACTGCTGAAGGGCGCCGACGCGCCGTTCGAGGACGAAAAATTTTCCTATATCGTCGGGTTGCGCGATCTTGGGCCCGCGCGGCGCGCGAGGATCATCGCACCGCCACGCCTCGGCAAATGGGGGATCGAGCTGCGTCTGTGCGCAAGCGGGGGAATCGAGGAGACAACCATCGCGAAGCGCGATAAGGCTTCCTTCAAGAATATCCGCAAATCCGCCTGGGGCGACGCGTTCAACTTTGGCCCGGAAAGCAAACTATGACACGCCCGAGACTCGCGCCCTATCTCACCGTGACGCCGGCTGCGGCGGCGATCGGCTTTTACACCGCGGCTTTCGGGGCCAAGCAAGTCGCGCTGATGCCCTCGGTCGACGGCCTGAGAATCGCGCATTGCGAATTGCTGATCAATGGCGGCTCGGTCATGCTCGCCGACGCCTTTCTGGAGCTCGGGCAGACGCGCGCGCCGATGCCGGGCGAGCAAGTCACCATGTCCGTCAGCCTCGAATATGACACGCCCAAGCAAATCGACGACATCTGCGCCAAAGCGGCCCAGCTCGGCGCCAAGATCGAGACGCAGCCGACCAATTCCTTCTGGCGCACCCGCTACGCCAGCCTGCGCGACCCCTTCGGTCACCGCTGGATTTTCAACGCGCCGCTGCCGAAGTGAACCTCATCACGTCCCGCGCCGCGCCAATGCGACCCAGATGCGTATCGCCGAAGGCGGTCGGATATTTCAGGCCAAAGCCGAGCGCGCGATCGAAGCCAATATGCGCGAGATGGATGAGCGCGAGTTGCGTTAATAGCGGCTGCCCGGACAGCAGCCCGAGGGCGCCCAGAAGGAGCGGCGCGAAAGTCACATGCGCGCAGTTGTAGGCCGTGGCGCCGACACGCGGCCCCGCGAGATAGAAGACCATGCTAAGATCCGGCGCGAAGAACAGCAGGGCGCAAAAGCCCCAGCCGCCGCCCGCGCGCGCGTAAGCAAAAAGGGCGGCCGCCATGAGCGCCGCCCCTTCCAATCGCAATAAGAGTCGCGGCCAGCCCGACACGCCGACAGGCGTTTCGGCCGGCGCGAGCATCAAGCCGCCTCCTCGCGCACCTGAACGGGACCGGAGTCCTTGCCCTTGGCGTCGACGTCGCGGTCGACGAATTCGATCACCGCGAGCGGGGCGTTGTCGCCATAGCGAAAGCCCGCCTTCAGCACGCGGCAATAGCCGCCGTTGCGCTCCTTGTAGCGCGGCCCCAGCACGTCGAACAGCTTCCTGACCAGCGCCACGTCCTTGATCTGGGCGATGGCCTGACGGCGCGCATGCAAGTCGCCGCGCTTGCCGAGCGTCACCAGCTTCTCGACGACCGGGCGCAAGTCCTTGGCCTTGTAAAGGGTGGTGACGATCTGCTCATGCTTGATGAGCGCCTGGGCCATATTGGCGAACATCGCCTTGCGGTGTTCGTGGGTGCGGCCGAAGCGGCGCTTCTTGTTACGATGATACATTGGCTCTCTCCATTGTTTTTACGGCCGCCGTGCCAAGGTACGGCCGTCTCTTATCCGTCCGCTCCCGCGCGCGGGAAAACGGAAGCGGCTCAGTAGTGCTCCTCGAAGCGCTTGGCGAGGTCGTCGATGTTCTCCGGCGGCCAGCCCGGCACTTCCATGCCGAGGTGCAGCCCCATTTGNNCCTTCTTCAGCAGCGCCGGGTTGAAGGCGAGCTGCGGAATCGACGGCTGGGCCTCTTCGCGGCGCGGCTCCTCGAAATTGACGAAGACATTGAGCTGATCCTGCAGGATGCGCGCGGCGTAGGCCAGCGCATCCTCCGGGCTGATCGCCCGATTGGTCTCTATCGAAAGCGTCAGCTTGTCGTAGTCGAGCACCTGACCTTCGCGGGTGTTCTCCACGCGATAGCTGACCTTCTTGACCGGAGAATAAAGGCTGTCGACCGGAATAAGGCCGATCGGCGCGTCCTCGGCGCGGTTGCGATCCGCCGGCACATAGCCCTTGCCGGTCGAGATGGTGAACTCGACGCGAAACTCGGCGCCCTGATCGAGCGTGCAGATCACCAGATCGGGGTTGAGAATCTGCACGTCGCCGGTGGCCTGGATGTCGCCCGCCGTCACCGCGCCCGGCCCTTGCTTCTTGAGCGTCAAACGCTTCGGGCCTTCGCCGTGATATTTGACGGCGATGTCCTTGATGTTCAGAACGATGTCGGTCACGTCCTCGCGCACGCCGGGAATCGACGAAAATTCATGCAGCACCCCGTCGATATGGACCGAGGTGATGGCCGCGCCCTGCAAGGACGACAATAGTATCCGGCGCAGTGAATTGCCGAGCGTCTGGCCAAAGCCGCGCTCGAGCGGCTCCGCCACCGCCGTCGCCTGCCGGCGCGGATCGTCGCCCGGAATGACCACGAGCTTACTCGGCTTGATGAGTTCCTGCCAATTTTTCTGGATGCTCACTTTGGCGCCTTTCCTTGAGCTTCTCGGCCGTGGCGCCGGCGGATACCGCCTGGCGCGAATATCGAATTTTAGAAACCAAAGGCCGCGAGACCCCGCGAGCCGCCGGAAGCGACGGCGGGCGGGAAACACGCACCCGCCGATTAGACGCGGCGACGCTTGCGCGGACGGCAACCATTATGCGGAATCGGCGTCACGTCACGAATCGACGTCACGGTGAAGCCGGCCGCTTGCAAGGCGCGCAGCGCGGATTCGCGTCCAGAGCCTGGTCCCGAGACTTCCACTTCGAGCGAGCGAACGCCATGCTCGCCGGCCTTGCGCGCCGCGTCCTCGGCCGCCATTTGCGCGGCGTAGGGAGTCGATTTGCGCGAGCCCTTGAATCCCATCGTGCCCGCGGAGGACCAGGACACAGTGTTGCCTTGTGCGTCGGTGATGGTGATCATCGTGTTGTTGAACGTCGAATTCACGTGGGCGACGCCGGAGACGATATTTTTGCGCTCCCGGCGGCGAACGCGGGTTGTTTCCTTGGCCATTTTTTTGTCCTTCAGGCGCGCCCGTAATTCCAGGCGCTAGGGCTGCTGTCGGGTCGAGAGCGCAAAGCGCGCGCCCGTCCCATCGATGCGTTTTCGAGTTGCGAAACTTACTTCTTCTTGCCGGCGATCGGCTTCGCCTTGCCCTTGCGGGTGCGGGCGTTGGTGTGCGTGCGCTGGCCGCGGACCGGCAGCTGACGACGATGACGCAGACCGCGATAGCAGCCGAGATCCATCAGACGCTTGATGTTGATGGCCACCTCGCGGCGCAGATCGCCTTCCACCACGTAGTCGCGGTCGATCGCTTCGCGGATCTGCAGAACTTCGGCGTCGGTGAGCTGCGCGACGCGGCGCTCGGCCGGAATATTGACCTTGGCGCAGATTTCCTCGGCTACCTTGGGGCCGACCCCGTGGATATATTGTAGCGCGATGATGACGCGCTTGTTGGTTGGAATATTTACGCCCGCGATACGTGCCACTGTCATGCTCCATGTGAGGCGCCGCCCCAGAGGCGGCGCGATGGCGCGACGCCAAAAGGCGCCGCTCGGTCCCGCGTCCGGTGGAGGCCGGCCCATGCGGGCTGTGAAACGCAAAAACAGAAGCCCTCGCCGTGCGAGCGCTTCCCGTGTTTTGATTGTGATGTGGCGATAACGAGCGCTTGCCAAGGAGTCAAGCGGCAAAACGATATTTGCTACAAATTAGTGACGAGCAGCCGTCGCGAACACAGCCGCCGGCAAATCAGTTGCGACAATCAAACCAGAGACTATCCGAATTTTCGCCGCGCGTCCAAGCCTAACCCCAAGCCGACGGCGCCGAATAAATCGCCCTCGACGATCGTCGCCCGCGGCGTTCGGGCCGTCGCCACGGCGCGTACCGCCGGGATCGCCGTCGAGCCGCCCGTCAGAAACACCGCGTCGATGCGTTCGCCGGTCAATCCCGCCGCCGCCAGCGTGTCGTCGAGCGTCCGCGCGAGGGCGCCGAGCCGGTCGGCGATGGCTGCTCGCAGAATGTCACGGTTCGCCTCGACGACGAAATCGCGCTCGATGTCGGTGAGATCAATCGCGGCGCTCGGCCGCGTCGACAGCGCGATTTTCGCGGCCTCGATCGAGAGCGCGATGGAGTGGCCGCGCCGGCTTTCGACCACGGCGATCAGCCGCTCGATCAGTTCGGGGGACAGCGAATGACGCAACATGCTTTGCAATTCACGCGCGACCTTGGGCGTATAAAGCAGATTGATCCTGTGCCATGTCGCGAGGTCGACGAAGAATGCATTGGCGACCGGAAGGATTTTGGCCCCGAAATCGCCGCGCCGCTCGCTGTTCAGACCCAGCAAGGGCATCACCGCGCGAAGGCTGAGCAGACGGTCGATGTCGGTGCCGCCAATATGCACGCCCTTGTTGGCCAGAACGTCTTGACCGCGGTCGGCGCGCGCGCGGCCTTCCGGCGAAACCCGCACGATCGAAAAGTCCGAGGTGCCGCCGCCAATATCGGCGATCAGCGCATATTGCTCGCGCTCGACGGTTTGCTCATAGGCAAGGGCTGCGGCTATGGGCTCGTATTGGAACTCGATCTCGGTAAATCCCTGCGCGCGGGCGATTTCCTCGAGGGCGTCGCGCGCCGCGCGGTCCGCCGCGGGATTGTCGTCCACGAAATGGACCGGGCGGCCAAGCACGGCCTTGGCGACGCCAGCGCCCGCCGCGCGTTCGGCCGAAGTCTTAAGGCGGGCGACGATCAGCCCTATGATTTCCTTATAAGTATAGACGCGGGATTTGATCCGCGTGGTCTCGTCCATCAGGCTGCCGCCGAGGACCGACTTTAGGCTGCGCATCAGCCGTCCTTCGACCCCCTCGGCATAGCAAGCGAGGGCGGCGCGTCCGAACGAGACCGAGCCGTCGGCAAAATCGAAAAAAACCGAACTCGGGAGCGTCCTGCTCTCGCCCTCCACGGAAGCGAGTTCGATACGGCCCTGGATCTGGCACGCAACCGTGGAGTTGGACGTGCCGAAATCCAGCCCGCAAAACGATCGCGAACTCATGCTCTGCGGCCTTCTCGTCGCGCGAAGGGGACGACCCTGTTCAGGTCCTTACGCCGACGGCTCCGTCGATCGCGGCGGTGACTTCGTCGATTGACGCCATTCCGTCCACCTGCTTCAACGCGCCCCGCTCGGCGTAATAGGCCGAGACCGGCGCCGTCTGAGCGCGGTAGGCCTTCAGCCTGATTTTCAGGCTGTCCGGATTGTCGTCGGCGCGAACGACGCCGCCGGCCTTCAACGTCTCGCGGTTGCGGTTTTCGACCCTGGCGAGCAGCGCGTCCTCGTCGACGACGAGTTCGATCACGGCGTCGAGATTCATTCGCCTTTCGCCCAGCAGCGCGTCGAGCGCGCGCGCCTGCGCGATGGTGCGCGGAAAGCCGTCCAGAATGAAGCCGCGCGCGCATTCCCGCGCGCCGATGCGCTGGTCGATCAGATCAATCACCAGCTGGTCCGGAACCAGCTCGCCGCGGTTCATGATTTCCTTCGCCTGCGCGCCAAGCGGAGTGCCTTCGGCCACCGCCGAGCGCAGCATGTCGCCGGTCGACAATTGCGGAATGGCGTGTTTGGCGACGAGTCGGGCGGCCTGCGTGCCCTTGCCGGCGCCTGGCGGCCCTAGAAGCACCAGCCTCATTTCGCGCGCTTTCCGCGAAGCTTGGCCTTACGGATAAGGCCCTCATATTGTCCAGCCTGCAAATGGCCGTGTATCTGCGCTACCGTGTCCATCGTCACGCTGACGACGATGAGGAGCGAGGTTCCACCAAAATAAAACGGCAGATTGGCGTAGGAAATCAGCATTTCCGGCAGCAGGCAGATCACCGCGAGATAGGCCGCGCCAAGGACGGTGATGCGCATCAGCACGGTGTCGATTTCCTTGGCGGTGCGCTCGCCGGGACGAATCCCCAAGAGGAAGCCCCCGTGCTTCTTGAGATTGTCCGCGGTCTCGGTCGGATTGAACACGATCGCCGTATAGAAGAAGGCAAAGAAGACGATCAGTCCGATGTAGGAGAGCATGTAAAGAGGACGCCCATGCCCGAAATAGGCGGAAATCGTCGCGAAGATGTTGTCCGTGCCCTGCGTCTGATAAAAATTGGCGATCGTGGTTGGCAACAGCAGCAGCGACGAGGCGAAGATCGGCGGAATGACGCCCGAGGTGTTGAGCTTCAGCGGAAGAAAGGAGCTTTGCCCTTCGTACACTCGATTGCCGTGCTGACGCTTGGGATAGGTGATCAGCAGGCGACGCTGCGCCCGCTCCATGAACACGATGAAGGCGATGACCGCGAAGGACATGGCGATTACGCCGAGGATCACGCCGGTCGAAATCGCGCCCTGGCGGCCAAGCTCCAACGTGGAGACGATCGCCGAGGGAAAGGCGGCGACAATGCCCGCGAAGATGATGAGCGACGATCCGTTGCCGATGCCGCGCGAAGTGATCTGCTCGCCCAGCCACATCANNCCACATCAGGAACATGGTGCCGCCGACCAGCGTCACGACAGTGGTAAGCCGGAAAAACAGTCCCGGCTCGGTGACGACGCCCGACTGGCCCTCGAGGCCGATGGCCATTCCGTAAGCCTGGAAAGTCGCGAGCACCACCGTCAGATAGCGGGTGTACTGATTGAGGACCTTGCGGCCCGCCTCGCCGTCCTTCTTCACGCTTTCCAGCGCCGGCACCACCGAGGTGAGCAGCTGAATGATGATCGAGGCGGAGATGTACGGCATGATGTTCAGCGCGAAAATCGCGCGCCGCTGCACGGCGCCGCCGGCGAACATGTTGAACAGTTCCAGCACGCCCTTGGACTGGCCAAAAAAGCTTTTGGCGAAGGCGTCGGGATCGATGCCGGGTAGCGGTATGTATGTTCCGAGGCGATAGACGACCAGCGCAGCGAGCGTGAACCAGATGCGCTGCTTCAGCTCTTCGGCCTTGCCGAAGGCGGAGAGATTGACGTTGGCCGCAAGCTGTTCGGCTGCCGATGCCATGGACGAACTCCCCTTTTTCCGTGCGGCCGTCGCGGGCTACGGCCGCGCGGCGCTTTCTGATTTTGCCTGGGCGTTTTTGTCCCCGATCGCCGATCCAGGGCGGCGCCGCTTTCCGCGCGGGACGATCGAGCGAGAGCAAAATAGACGATGCGGGCGCCCTCGCAAGGGCTCCCGCGCCGCTTTTATTTATTCCGTGGCGGAGGCCGCGAGAAGCTTCACCGAGCCGCCGGCGCCCTCGATCGCCGCGATCGCCGATTTCGACGCGGCGGCGACCTCGAACGCGAGCTTCGCGGTGATGGTGCCCTGACCGAGGATCTTCACGCCGTCGCGGGACTTCGAAATCACCCCGGCGGCGATCAGCGCCTCATTGGTCACGGCCGCGGCGGCGTCGAGCTTGCCGGAATCGATTGCCTGCTGGATCCGCCCGACGTTCACCTCATTGTAATCATGGGAGAACGGGTTATGGAAGCCGCGCTTGGGCAAACGCCGATGCAACGGCATTTGGCCGCCCTCGAAGCCCTTGACGGCGACGCCGGTGCGCGCCTTCTGCCCCTTGACGCCGCGGCCGCCGGTCTTGCCCTTGCCGGAGCCGATGCCGCGACCGACGCGCATGCGATTCTTGCTGGCGCCGGGATTGTCGGAAAGATCGTTGAGTTTCACCATTTGCCCGCCCTCACTTCTCGCCGACAATTTTGACGAGATGCGCCACCTTGGCGATCAAGCCGCGCACGGAAGGCGTATCCTCGAGAGTCCGGCGCCGCCCGATTCTGGTCAGGCCCAGGCCGATGAGGGACTTGCGTTGCCGATCGGGACGTCCGGTGGCGCTCCCGGTCTGCTCGACGGTGATGGTCTTGGTCGTCGTCATCTCGATGCCTCCCCTCACGCGTCGACGGCTTCGGCGTCGGTCCCCTGGCGCCGCGACTGCAAGGTAGAAACCTTGAGCGTGCGGCGCGCGGCGACGGCGCGCGGCGAATCTTCACGGCCGAGCGCGTCGAAAGTCGCCCGGATCATATTGTAGGGGTTCGACGAGCCCTGGCTCTTGGCCACGACGTCGTGCACGCCGAGCGTCTCGAACACGGCGCGCATCGGGCCGCCGGCGATGATGCCGGTGCCGGGAGGCGCCGCGCGCAGCACGACGCGCCCGGCGCCATGGCGCCCGTTGACGTCGTGATGCAGCGTGCGGCCTTCGCGAAGCGGCACGCGGATCAGCGCGCGCTTGGCCGCGTCGGTCGCCTTGCGGATCGCCTCGGGCACCTCGCGCGCCTTGCCATGACCAAAGCCCACGCGGCCCTTCTGGTCGCCGACGACGACGAGCGCCGCGAAACCGAAGCGGCGGCCGCCCTTCACGACCTTGGCGACGCGATTAATGTGGACCAGACGATCCACGAATTCGCTGTCGCGCTCTTCTCTATCGCGATCGCGACCGCGACCGCCCTCTGATTCACGCGCCATTTTCTCTTCCGTCACTTACGCGGCCCTATCGGACCGCTCGCTTCGAGGTGATCGATTAAAAGTCCAGGCCGCCCTCGCGGGCGCCCTCGGCGAGCGCCTTCACGCGCCCGTGATACATATAGGCGCCGCGGTCGAACACGACGGCCTTGATGCCCTTGGCGACGGCGCGCTCGGCGATGAGCTTGCCCACCACCTTGGCGGCGTCGATATTGGCCCCGGATTTGAGGCTGTCGCGGTTCGCCTTTTCCATCGAGGACGCGGCGACGACCGTCACGCCCTGCTCGTCGTCGATGATCTGCGCATAGATCTGCTTCGACGAACGGAAAACCGACAGGCGCGGGCGCCCATAGGCGCGCGCGCGGATCGAACGGCGCACCCGGTCCTTGCGGCGAGTTTCGTGTTGAACATCCCTAGCCATGACGGCATTCCTTACTTCTTCTTGCCTTCCTTGCGGAAGATAAATTCGTTGGCGTATCTCACGCCCTTGCCCTTATACGGCTCGGGCGCGCGCAACGCGCGGATTTCGGCGGCGATCTGGCCGATCTGGCGCTTGTCGATCCCGCTGATGGTGATCTCCGTCGGCTTGGGAGTCACGATCGTGACGCCGGCCGGAATCGGATAATTCACATCATGCGAGTAACCCAGCGCCAACTGCAGGGTCTTGCCCTGCACCGCCGCGCGATAACCGACGCCAGTGATTTCGAGTTTCTTTTCGAAACCCGTGGTCACGCCGAGCACGATGTTGTTAACCCGGGCCCGCGACGTGCCCCAAAGCGCGCGCGCGCGCTTGGTTTCGTTGCGCGGATCCACCTTGATCGCATTGTCCTGGTAGACGACGGAGACGTCGTCTGGAACCAGGAACTCGAGTTGACCCTTGGCGCCCTTGACCGAAACAAGCTGGCCGTCCACCTTCGCGGTGACTCCGGCCGGCACGACGACGGGCTTCTTGCCGATACGAGACATGATAGCAATTCCTGTATGGTGGCTTCGCGCAGGATCAGAAGACCTTGCACAAAACCTCGCCGCCGACATTGTTCTCGCGCGCCGCGTGATCCGCCATGACGCCCTTTGGCGTCGACACGATGGTGATGCCGAGGCCGTTGGCGACACGCGGCACCGCGTTGACATCCGCGTAGACCCGGCGACCGGGACGCGACACGCGCTCGATCTGCTTGATCACGGGATGGCCGTCGAAATATTTCAGCTCCACCTCGAACTCGGTGCGGCCGTTGCCGAAATCCGTGGTGGTGTAGCCACGGATATAGCCTTCGTCCTTCAAGACGTCGAGCACGTGCGCGCGCAGCTTGGAGCCCGGCGTCGCCACCTTTTCCTTGCGGCGCATTTGCGCGTTGCGGATGCGGGTGAGCAAATCGCCCAACGGATCGTTGATCGCCATTTCGCTGCTCCCCTTACCAGCTGGACTTCACGAGGCCGGGCACGAGGCCGCGGGAACCAAGCTCGCGCAGAGCGATGCGCGACATTTTCAACTTGCGATAGAAAGCGCGCGGACGCCCCGAGATTTCGCAACGGTTGCGCACGCGGTTCGGCGCGGAGTTGCGCGGCAACTCGGCGAGCTTGAGACGCGCCTCGAAACGCTCTTCCGCGGACAGTGTTTCGTCGACGGCGACCGCCTTCAATCGCGCCCGCCGAGGGGCGAGCGACTTGGCGAGCTTCACCTTTCGCTTGTTATTCTCTATCGCGCTCTTCTTGGCCATTTGGTCTTGCCTTTTCGGTTACCGCGTTTGAGGGCTGGAGCTGGCTCCAGCTTTTTCATTCAACGCGTTTTCGTCACGCGAGCCGGGGGCCCGCTTCGCACGAAAACGCCTTCAACGCCTCACTGCCGGAACGGGAAATTAAACGCCTTCAACAGGGCGCGCGCTTCATCGTCGGTTTTGGCCGTCGTGCAAACGATCACGTCCATGCCCACGATCGACTCCGCCTTGTCGTAGTCGATCTCGGGGAACACGATGTGCTCCTTGATGCCGAGCGCGAAATTGCCGCGCCCGTCGAAGGACTTCGGATTGAGACCGCGGAAATCGCGAACGCGCGGCAGCGCGATGGTGATCAAGCGGTCGAGGAACTCATACATGCGCGTCTTGCGCAGCGTCACCTTGGCGCCGATCGGCATGTTCTCGCGCACCTTGAAGGTCGAGATCGCCAAACGCGCCCGCGTGATCACCGGCTTTTGACCGGCGATGAGCGCGAGGTCGCCCGCGGCGGCCGTCACCTTCTTGGTGTCGTTGACCGCCTCGCCAACGCCCATGTTCAGCACGATCTTCTCGATCGTCGGCACTTCATAGCTATTCTTATAGCCGAACTGCTTGGTCATTTCGGCGCGAACGACCTCTTCGAAATGCTTCTTGAGGCGCGGCGTGTAGACGCCGGTCGGCAGCTCGGCCTTCACCGCGCCGCGCGAACCACGCTCCTCGCCGCCGGCGGCGGGCGCCGCCGCCTTGCTCTTGGCGGACTTCTTGCCTTCGGCGGCCTTGTCCGCGCCCTTCGCGGGCTTATCCCCGGCCTTGGCGGCCTTGGGCTTCTTTTCCTCAGCCATCGATCTGTTCTCCCGAACGCTTGGCGACGCGAACCTTGCGGCCGTCGTCGAGAATCTTGAATCCGACTCTGGTCGGCTTGCCGTCCTTGGGATCGGCGATGGCGAGGTTCGACAGGTCGATCGGGGCCGATTTGGTCACGATCCCGGCCTCGCGGTCCTTGGTCTGGCGCTGGTGGCGCTTGACCTGATTGACGCCCTCGACGAGGGCGCGGCCCTCGTCGGGCTGAACCTTGACGACCTCGCCGGTGCGGCCCTTGTCGCGACCCGCGAGCACGACCACCTTGTCGCCCTTCTTGATCTTGGCGGCCATTACAGCACCTCCGGCGCGAGCGAGATGATCTTCATGTGGTTCTTGGCGCGCAATTCGCGCGGGACCGGTCCGAAAATACGGGTGCCGATCGGCTCCTTCTGATTGTTGATCAGCACGGCCGCATTCGAGTCGAATCTGATCGTCGAACCGTCGGCGCGCTTGATGTCCTTCGCCGTGCGAACGACGACGGCCTTCAGCACGTCGCCCTTCTTCACGCGGCCGCGCGGAATCGCCTCCTTGATGGACACGACGATAATGTCGCCCACGCCGGCATATTTGCGCTTCGAGCCGCCCAGCACCTTGATGCACATGACCCGGCGCGCGCCGGAGTTGTCGGCGACATCGAGATTTGTCTGCATCTGAATCATGGCTAATCCGCCTTTTTTATCCGGTCTGGTTTCGACGCGGGCGCCGACTTCGTCCGGAACCTTCCTTTACGCCCGCGGCACTCAAGCCTTGGGAGCGTTTTCCATCACGCGCCAGCGTTTCAATCTCGAAATCGGCGCGGTCTCCTCGATCGTCACGGCGTCGCCGACCTTGAATGCGCCGGCTTCGTCATGCGCGTGATAGTTCTTGGTCCGACGCACCGTCTTCTGGAACAGCGGATGCGTAAAGCGGCGTTCGACCTTAACGACAACGGTCTTGTTTTGCTTGTCGCTGACGACGACGCCCTGGAGAATTCGCTTCGGCATGGCGCTCACTCAACCTTGGCTTTGGGCGCGCTTATGCGCGGCGATGGTCTTGATCCTCGCGATTTCGCGTCTCACGACACGAACCCGGGAGGTGTTCTCGAGCTGCCCGGTGGCCCGCTGAAAGCGCAGATTGAACTGCTCTTTCTTGAGATTCAGGAGTTCGTCGTTCAGTTGATCCTCGGACTGCGCGCGAAGATCGGACACATGTTGCTTGCTCTTCATGACGTCAAATCCTCACTCGGCGATGCGCTCGATAAAGCGCGTCTTGATCGGCAGTTTCGCGGCGGCGAGAGTCAAGGCCTCGCGCGCCAAGGGCGCGGGAACGCCGTCGATCTCGAACATGATGCGGCCGGGCGCGACACGCACCACCCACAATTCAGGCGCGCCCTTGCCCTTGCCCATGCGCACCTCGGTCGGCTTCTTGGAAACCGGCACATCCGGGAAGATGCGGATCCACACCCGGCCGGCGCGCTTCATATGGCGCGTCATGGCGCGGCGGGCCGCCTCGATCTGACGGGCCGTGATACGTTCCGGCTCCAGCGCCTTCAAGCCGAACTGCCCGAAGTTCAGCGAGAAGCCGCCCTTCGAGGCGCCACGGATGCGGCCCTTGAAGGCCTTGCGGAACTTGGTGCGTTTGGGTTGCAACATGTTGTCGAACTCTCGAATTCGGCTCTAGAGCAAGCTGTTTGAAAAATCGCGGCGCGATTTTCCGAGCAGCGCTTGCTCGAAGTCATTTCTTGCGCCGTTACGCGGCGTCGCGTTCCCGGCGTCTGCCACGATCGCGGTCTCTGTCGCGATCGCCGTGATGATGGTCTCCGCCGCCGCTGGCCTGCTCGGCAAAACGCTTGTCTTGCGCCATCGGGTCGTGTTCGAGGATTTCGCCCTTGAAAATCCAGACCTTGATGCCGCAGGCGCCATAAGCCGTGTGCGCGGTGGCGACGCCGTAATCCACATCGGCGCGCAACGTGTGCAACGGCACGCGGCCTTCGCGATACCATTC
>PLZT01000207.1:0-8422 GCA_003152255.1 Methylocystaceae bacterium
CAGGCCGAACGTCGAAGTTCTGGACTACCAAGTCAGAGACGATGGCTTCTCGCTCACGGCGACACATGACGGCTTTCGCAATCTTTCCGGCTCGCCCCGCCATGTCAGGCGCTTCGAGGTCGCAGCCGACCGCATCGAAATAGAAGACCGAATCGACGGAACGACGGACCGGCCGGCTTCGATCGGCTTCTTGCTTCATCCAGCCGTGGTGGTCGAAGTCTCGGGGCATGAAGCGCGGCTGCGCCTTGGTCCGCTCGACATCATCCTGTCTTCTTCGCGGCCCATCGACGTCGAAGACACGGTTTGGTGGCCAGACATGGGCGTCGAACGGCAAACCCAGCGGCTGCGGATTGGATTCCCTCCCGGCGCCGAAACAGTGACGACAGCGATACGCTTGTCCCATACAACCGATGGATTTGGTCAGAACACATGAAACAAGTCGTGCAGAGCTACCGGACGGGTGAACTCAAGGTCGCGGAAGCGCCGGCTCCAAGGGTCGGAGATGGCAGTCTGCTCGTGGCGACGCGCATTTCGCTCATCAGTTCGGGCACCGAACGGCAATTGATCGATCTCGCCAAGGCCTCGCTCGCCGGAAAGGCGATGGCGCGCCCCGATTTGGTGCGTCGCGTCGTGCGCAATATCCAACGCGACGGCTTGCAGCCGACGATCGAAAAGGTGTTCGCGAAGCTCGATACGCCGATCCCGCTCGGGTACAGCCTTGCCGGCGAAGTTTTGGAGGTCGGTCGCCGCGTCGGCGGCGTCGCTGTCGGCGATCGGCTCGCCTGCGCTGGCGCTGGACTGGCGAATCACGCGGAAATCAATGCAATCCCGAAAAACCTGACGGTTGCGATCCCCGCTGATGTCGATGACGAGGACGCGAGCTTCGTCACGCTCGGCGCGATCGCGATGCAGGGCGTCCGTCTCGCCATTCCGACGCTCGGCGAGCGAATCGTCGTGATGGGCCTTGGACTCATCGGCTTGCTCACCGTCCAATTGCTGAAGGCCAATGGCTGCCACGTGCTCGGATTCGATCCGAACGCCGCGCGCGTGTCGCTGGCGCTTGAACTCGGCGCGGATGTCGCGGTCTCCGACAGTCTCGCCGAGGCAGTCGCCGGTTTCACGAATGGCCACGGCGCCGACGCGGTGATCCTCACCGCCTCCTCCAAATCGAGCGAACCCATCAATATCGCGGCGGAAATCAGCCGCCTCAAGGGCCGTATCGTCGTTGTCGGTCTCGTCGGAATGACGATTGATCGCGAACCCTTCTACAAGCGCGAACTCGAACTTAAATTGTCCATGTCTTATGGCCCTGGCCGCGGCGATCCGTCATATGAGCAAGGGGGGCAAGATTATCGGCAAGATTATCCGTTGCCCTACGTGCGCTGGACCGAGCAACGCAATATGGAGGCGTTTCTCGCGCTCGTCGCCGACGGAAAGGTGACGCCGAAACGTCTCGTGACGCATCGCTTCGCCATCGCCGAAGCGGAAAAGGCTTACGAGTTAATGGAGAGCGGCGCTCCACACCTCGCGATTCTGCTGACTTATCCGGAGGCGCCGAAGGGTCCGATCGAACGGTCGATTCGACTCGCTCCGCCGCCGCCGAAAAGCGACGGCAACCGAGTCGCCTTCATCGGCCTCGGCAATTACGCCAAGGGCGTGTTGTTGCCGGCGCTGAAGAAGGCGAGCAAAATTGCTCTAACGACGGTCGTGACCTCCACCGGAGTCAGCGCCGGCCACGCGGGCGAGAAAAACGGTTTCGCCGTCATAGCCACCGATCCAGCGGCGGCGCTCGCGGACCCCGAGACCGACACGATTTTCGTCGCCACCCGGCACGACACCCATGCGTCCCTCGCGGCGGCCGCGCTAAGGGCCGGAAAGCACGTTTTTTGCGAAAAGCCTCTGGCGATAAACGCCGAAGGCCTCGCCGAGGTGATCGCGGCCGCGCATGAAGCGGCAGGGATTCTCACCGTTGGATTCAATCGACGTTGCGCGCCGCTGCTGATCGAGGCGAAGAAAGCGCTGGAGCCGCGCAGCGGCCCGCTGGTCATGCTGTATCGAATCAACGCTGGCGCGATCCCCGGCGACAGCTGGATCCAGCGCGACGAAGGCGGCGGACGCATCGTCGGCGAAGTCTGTCATTTCGTGGACGCCTTGACGTTCCTTTGCGGAAGCCTTCCGATCGAGGCCCAAGCAATCACCGCCCGCGGCCACGCCGACGCCGTTTCGATTCTCATCCGATTCGCCGACGGCTCGACCGGAACGATCGTCTACACTTCGCTCGGCGATCAAGGCGTCTCCAAGGAATATCTGGAGGCCTTCGCCGCGGGACGCGTCGTTCAACTCGACGATTTCCGGCGCCTGACCATCACCTCGGGCGGAAAGGCGCGCGTTAAAAAGGACGCGCAAAACAAAGGGCAGCGCGAACTCGTCGAAGAATTCTTGGCGGCGACTCGCGGCAAGCGCGCGGCGCCGATTTCGATGGCCGAAATCGTCGCGGTGACCGAGACGACGTTGGCGATAGAGGAATCGCTGCGCACGAGCGACCCCACGCCAGTTGGGGATCACAAGTGTTGACGACGATCAATACCGATCGCGCTCCCGCCGCCTCCGCGCAAGCGCCCGGGGGGGGAGAAGCTATCCATCACAGTGATCATCCTCACGTTGAACGAAGAGATTCACATCGAGCGCTGCATCGCCAGCGTCGCTTCCTTCGTTCAACGGATAGTGGTCGTCGACTCGTTCTCCTCGGACCGAACCGCGGAGATCGCCAAACGCCTCGGCGCCGAGGTGACCCAGCGCGCGTTCAAACATCAGGCGGATCAGTTTCAATGGGCGCTGGACAATTGCCAGATCGCGACAGACTGGGTCTTAAGGCTTGACGCCGACGAATATTTCGAGCCGTCGCTGGCGGCGGAGATCGTGGAAAGGCTTCCAAATTTACCGGAGCACGTCACGGGCGGAAGATTGAAGCGAAAAGTGATTTTTCGTGATCGCTGGATTCGTCACGGCGGTTATTATCCCGCGATTTTCTTGCGTCTTTGGCGTACCGGAGCGGCGTGCATCGAGCAACGATGGATGGACGAATACGCGGTTCTGACGCGAGGCGAAAGCCTAACCTTCCAGGCGGATTTCGTCGATCACAACCTCCGCGACATCGGTTGGTGGGTCGACAAGCACAATCGGTACGCGACGCGGCAGATGGTCGATTTCGTCAATCGCGAAGTTCACTTGTTCTCGATCGACGAGGCGATGGAAGTTCGCGCCCATGCGCAGTCACAATGGAAACGTTTTCTGCGCAACCGCGTGTTCGCCCAGGCGCCGCTCTATTTGCGCAGCGTCCTCTATTTCTTATACAGATATGTGCTCAGACTTGGTTTCCTTGACGGCAAGTCGGGCTTCTTGTTTCACACGTTCCAAGGCCTTTGGTATTTTCTGCTGATCGATTCAAAAATCGAGGAAGCGCGGGTGTTCATTCGGACGCATGGCGTCGACGCTTTTCGCCAGCGTCTCGCCGACCACTACAAGATCGATTTGACGGCCGGAGAGTAGGGGCAAGGGCGCGGACGACGCGAAGCGCCCGCGCGATCATTCGACGATCCGCGGCGTCGCTCGAGCCTTCGAGCGAACGTCGGAGCATTGAACGGTCCGCGCGGGTCTTAGGCATGACAGCCGATTTCTCGGCCATAAGCAGATTTTTTCTGGGGCGCCAAAGAGTGGCGTCGCGAACGCGGCGCGTCGCCGCCGAAAAAGGGAGAACCCGAAAGTGACTCTTCTTTCGTTGCGCGGTGTCGGCGACTCCGTTTCCCTGCCTCGGATTTCACTTCTCCCACTCCTGATCTTGGCCGTCGTTTTCGTTGGCTCGATCGCCTTCGTCGGTATTTCCGGAGATTTTCCGCTAAACGACGACTGGTCCTTCGCGATTACGACGAGGAGACTGGCGGACGCCCACACCTGGGCGCCAGTCGGCTGGGCCAGTATGACGTTGATCACCAACGCCCTCTGGGCGTTGCCGATTTGCATCGCCTCTTCCTGCGGCTTCGTCGACCTTCGCCTCGCGACGATGCTCGCGGCGCTGCTGCTGTTTTCGGCGACCTATTTCCTGGCCGGATTCAACAGCAAGAGAGCCTACATCCCACTCGCGGCGGCGCTGTTGGTGGCGTTTAATCCCATCGCCTATGCGCTGTCCTTCACCTTCATGACGGACATCCTGTTCACCGCCCTGGTCGCGATCAGCGCATCCCTATTCATCGTTTCGCTTGAGCGGGATTCGGATGGCCTGGCTTTGCTCGGAGCGCTCGTGGCGCTCGCCGCGACCATGTCGCGCCAACTCGGGCTCTGCCTCCCGCTCGCCTATATGGTCGCGCGGCTGCTGCAAGAGGGAGACTGGCGGCGGAAATCCATCATGGCGCTGGCGCCACTAATTCTTTGCGGCGCTTCGCTCATGCTATTTAACGGCTGGCTCCGGGAAACCGGGAAGGCGCCGATGCTCTATGGCGCCCCGTCGGCCGCCATGATGACCGTCCTGAAATCGCCGGTCACGCAGATGATCTCGCGCGTCGGCTGGAACCTGATCACCGCGCTCCTCTATCTCGGGCTGTTCAGCCTGCCGATGCTGCTCCTGACCCGACGCCCGGATTTCGTCGCCAAGGCGCCCTCGTGGCCGCGGTGGGTTCCGACCGCCGCCGCGAGCGGCGTCGCCGCCATGGCTGGCGTCGGCTTACTCGCCATGCATAGAACCATGCCCATTGTGGGCAACATTCTCGTTCCCCAGGGAATCGGGCCGCTCTTGCTCCGCGACGCCGAGATTCTCCATTTGCAAAACGTGCCCCCGCTTCCTTCCGCCTTCTGGATTCCAGTCACCCTGCTTAGCATCTACGGCATGTTCGAACTAACCGCCCGCGGAGCCATTTATGCCGTGAATACGGTCTTGACGCGACGCTTTGGCCGCTTCGAGCCTGGCGAAGCCGGCGTCTTGTTCGCGGCGACAGCCATACTCGCGTATTACGCGCCGCTTTTGTTGCTGCCCGCCGTTTTCGATCGCTACAACCTTCCAGTCCTGCCCATCACGCTGTTCTTTCTAGCGAGCGTCTCGGCGGCTGGTTCGATCAGCCGTTTCCGTATCTTCGCGTCCTTGGTCCTGTGTCTGCTGATCGCCATTTTTTCGGTGCTGGGGGCGCATGACTACATGGCCTGGAATCGGGCCCGCTGGACCGCCATCGCGGATCTCCAGAACGCTGGGATCGCCACTCCCGCTAATCTTGATGGCGGGCTCGAATATAACGGTTATTTCTCCTATAATCCGTCCGGCGAAAGGCGCGAAGGCAAGAGTTGGTGGTGGATCGACAAAGACGATTATCAGATCACCTTTGGCCCTATTGCTGGCATGAGAATATTCAAGACCTATCCCTATGAAACGTTGCTTCCACCGGCGACGCGGGCCATCCAAGTTCTGACCGCCGTTTCCGATCAAAGCCGTCCCCGATAGCGAGATGAAGTGGTCCAAGGACAAGCGAACCCTTGACATCGACGTCGGCAATCTCGCGGAAGAAAGGCGAAAAAAATATGTCGGCTAAAAAGATCGTAATCACCGGCGCCGCGGGGCTTGTTGGCCAAAATCTGGTTCAACGCATGCTTCGTAAAGGGTTCGACGAAATTGTCGCCATAGACAAACACAAGGAAAACTCCGCTGTTCTGCGAAGGCTGCATCCCTCCGTGAAAGTCGTTTTAGCCGACCTCGCGACCGACGACGGTTGGGAGCAGGAATTGGCGTCTTGCGCGGCCTTGGTGATCGGGCATGCGCAGATTGGCGGCTTGGATCCGGAAGAATTCATCAAAAACAATATTCGCGCGACGGAACGCCTTATAGAGGCCGCGACGCGCCAACGCGTCCCTTACATCGTCCACATATCGTCGTCCGTGGTAAATTCGAAGGCCATTGACAATTATACAGAAACCAAGAAAAAACAGGAATCTATCGTCGTGAGCGCAGGGATTGAGCAAATCGTTTTGCGTCCGACTCTCATGTTCGGCTGGTTTGACCGCAAACATCTGGGCTGGCTTGCTCGTTTCATGTGTCGCGTTCCGGTTTTTCCAATTCCAGGTTCGGGCGAATATTTGCGGCAACCTCTTTATGTGGGAGATTTCTGCGATATAATTATCGCCTCACTTGAGAAACGGATAACTGGTACTTATAATATTACTGGGCAAGAAAGAATATCCTATATTGAACTTATCACGACTATCCGAGAAGCAGTAAATAGCAAAACGATAATCCTGAACATCCCGTACTCCGTATTTGGGATCCTGCTTAAAGCCTATGCGCTGCTCAACTCCAATCCGCCGTTCACGGCGAATCAGTTGGAAGCTCTCGTAACGCCAGACGTATTCGAGGTGATCGACTGGCCGGGAATCTTTGGAGTGAAATCGACGCCCTTGGCGCAGGCGCTGTCGGAGACCTTCCGCGACCCGGTCTATTCGCAGATTGCGCTCGAGTTTTGACATGGCGCTTCCATCGCTCGGCGCGATTTGCCCAAAGCTGTTGCTCCGTTTATGCTTACGACCAATATCCTCCCGCCACCAAGAGAATCCCTTATGGCTCGATTGATCGTAATCGGCTCAGGCGCCATGGGGCTCGCCGCCGCTTATCATGCGTCGAAGGCGGGCCACTCCGTTCAAGTGTTGGAGGCGGCGGCCGATCCGGGCGGAATGGCCGCGCATTTCGACTTCGACGGTTTGTCGATCGAGCGCTTCTACCATTTCGTCTGCAAGGCTGATCGCCCGACTTTCGCTCTATTGAACGAGCTCGGCATAGGCGATCGTATGCGCTGGCGCACGACCTCGATGGGCTATTTCACCGACGGGCAGCTCCATCCGTGGGGAGACCCCATCTCGTTGCTGCGCTTTCCGCGGATCAGCGTTATTTCCAGAATTCGATACGGGCTGTTCGCGTTCGTTTCGACAAGGCGGGAGCGGTGGGACGCGATCGAAACCGAGTCCGCGCGTTCCTGGATCACGCGTTGGTGCGGCCGCGAAGTTTATGATCGATTGTGGAAGCCGCTGTTCGATTTGAAATTCTATCGTTACGCGGACAACGTATCCGCGGCGTGGATATGGACGAGGATCAAGCGCATCGGCCGTTCGCGGCGCAGTCTATTCGCCGAGGAATTGGGCTACATCGACGGCGGAAGCCAGACGCTGGTGGACGCCTTGATCGCGGCGTTGCGGCGGAACGGAGGCTCGGTGCTTCTGTCCTGCCCCGCGTGGAAGGTCCAAACTCAAGATGGGCGCGTGACCGGAGTGCTGACGCCGCAAGGCGTCTTGCCCGCCGACGCCGTCATCAGCACCGTTCCGACGCCGTTGGTGCGCGACTTGGCGCCCGACCTGCCGGCCGACTGGCTCGCCAAATATGACGCGATTGACAACATCGGCGTTTGTTGTCTCCTGTTCAAGCTGAAGCGCTCGGTGACGCCGCACTTCTGGGTCAATGTGAGCGAACCGGACATCCCGATCCCCGGCTTCATCGAGTTTTCGAATCTCCGTCCAGTGGACGATAAAATCGTCTACGTGCCCTATTACATGCCGACGGATCATCCCAAATTCACATGGCCAGACCAGCGATTGCTCGACGAGGCCTTTGCCTGCCTGCGCCGGGTGAACCCCGCTCTAAGTTCCGCGGATATCGTCTCGTCCCACGTCGCGAGGCTGCGGCATGCGCAACCTGTCTGCGAGCCAGGTTTCGCGGCGAAGATTCCGCCCGTCCAGACCCCGATTCATGGGCTTCAAATCGCCGACACATGTTTTTATTACCCTGAGGATCGCGGAATTTCCGAGAGCGTTCGGATTGGCGAACAGATGGCGGAAAGGGTATAATTTTGCGAATTGGCCAAGCGAAGTCGGATCGAAACGAGTTCCGGCAATTTTTGAATTTTGCTGTCGCGGGCGGCCTCGCGGCGCTGGTTAATCTGTTGTCGCGCTACGTCCTTTCGAGCGTCATGCAGTATGAAGCCGCGGTTGCGATCGCGTATCTTATCGGCATGACGACCGCGTTTCTTCTCACTCGGCGATTTGTCTTCGCGGCGAGCGGACAGCCCATGGCCGTCGAGTATGGCCGCTTCGGCTTGGTTAATGTCGCTGGCTTCATTCAAGTTTGGATCGTCAGCGTCGCTCTCGTCCGCGTGGTGTTTCCCAATATGCGTTTCGATTGGCACGCAGAGGAAATCGCGCATCTGGTCGGCGTGGTCAGCCCAATCGCCGTGAGCTATTACGGACATAAGCATTTTTCATTCAAGCGCGCCGAGCCGCGGCCCGACGCGGCGACCAACAATTGAGGCAAGCGCTAAATTCAAGCGCGCAATGGTATCCGACGCCGTCTGCATACAAATGGCGACTTCGTTCATTGCGGACTATGTTTGGCTATTCCGAT
>PLZT01000207.1:8474-15099 GCA_003152255.1 Methylocystaceae bacterium
CAGGATGATGTGGCGGGCTTTCCCGTAAATGACGAGCTTGTCGCCTTGGCCGAACGAGAAGCGGCGCGAGGACGCCGCGTCATTTTGGCGACCGGCGCGGATATTTCCATCGCCGAGAAAATCCAGAGCCGCTATCCATTCTTCGGCCAGATCATTGCTTCGACCGATGGCCGCAACATGAAAGGGGCGGAGAAAGCCAAGGAGGTGAACGAACAACTCCCGGACGGCTTCATTTACGCCGGGGACTCATCGGCCGATCTGCATGTTTGGAGCCGCGCCTCCGCCGCGATTTTCGTTGGCCGCTCGGCGAGGATGGAGAAGAAAATCAAGACCCGCACCGAACTCGCCGCCGTCTTGCCAACGAGGCTGCTTGGTTTTCCTTCATTTCGGCGCGGATTGCGTTTCCATCAGTGGGCCAAGAATGCTCTTGTCTTCGTGCCGCTCGTTTTGGGTGGAAAGGCCAACGACCCCTCGGCGTGGCTCCACGCCCTGAGCGGCTTCGTCGCGCTTAGCCTGTTGGCGTCGGCGACTTATGTTCTCAATGATCTTTGGGATTTGACCGACGATCGGCGGCATTGGTCGAAAAAGAACAGGCCGTTCGCCAGCGGCGATTTGCCGATCGCCACTGGAATCGGCCTAATCGCTGGCGGCGGAGTGATCTCATTCTTGCTAGCGGCGCTGGTGAGTCCGGGCTGCGTGGGAATGCTCGCGCTTTATCTTTGCATCAGTCTCGCATATTCCTTTCGGCTGAAGCGTGAGCCGATCATTGATGTTTTCCTTCTCGCCACGCTTTTTTCGATGCGTCTGGCGCTCGGCGTCGTTGTCGCCGGGGCGGTGTTTTCGCCCTGGCTTTTCGTTTTCTCGATGTTCATGTTTTTGTCACTGTCTACGGCCAAGCGCCAAACCGAAATTACGCGCATGGTGACGCATGGGCTCGACGAAACTCCAGGAAGGGGCTATCGCGCGAGCGACGCGCCGCTGATCCTTTCGCTTGGCGTCGGCTCAATGATGGCGACGGTCCTGATTATGGTGATTTATCTTGTCGAGGACGCTTTTCCGACCGGATTCTACAAACACCCGCATTTTTTATGGAGCTTTCCGTTAATCATATTTTTGTGGCTCGCGCGGATTTGGCTGCTGTGCCACCGCGGCGAGCTGACGACGATCCCGTGGCTTTCGCGCTTAAGGACAAGCTCAGTCTTTGCTATGGGCTGTTGATGGCTGCGATGTTCGGCGCCGCCCTGCTGTGAGAAAGCGACCGATCTCACCTTCGTCTCCTTTCGTCGAGAGAGACGACGTTCTTTACTTGTTAATCGAAGCTCGAAAACCACAAGGTCGCGTGCAATGAAGTCCCGCCCGACGCCCATGCGAATTCTGGACGACGACGCAACCAAGCCCGCGAAGCCTATCGTCCTGGTGCTCCTTGGCGCCTATTGGCCCAATCACGACGCGACCGGTCCCAATCAGAGTTTCCGGGCTTACGTCACGGCGCTGAGCGACGAGTTCGAATTCATGGTCGTGGGTCGCGACGGGCCTTCGGGCTCCGACTCGGCGGAAGCCTCTCGCGGGCGATGGACCGACGATGGACTCGTAAAAGCGCGCCATTGCCGAATCTCCCGCCTTGGAGCCGAGGGGTTGCGCGACATTCTACGCGCGACGCCGCATGATTTGATGATCCTGAACGGTTTTTTCGATCGAGAATTCACGATCCCGGCGTTGGCGATGCGACGACTGGGTCTGATCCCGCGGTTGCCGACGATACTGGCGCCGCGCGGCGAGTTTTCGGCCGGGGCGCTCGGCCTGAAGCACGCGCGCAAGCAAGCATATTTGCTCGCCGCGCGTGATCTTGGGCTACTCGACGATGTATGCCTCCACGCCACGAGCGAGCAAGAGGCCGATGAAATCCGCGATGGCTGCTCGTGGGCGCGCGATATCGTGGTCGCTCCGAACATCCGCGTGCTCGGCCCGCTGCCCCAAGCTGTGGCGCCCGCGGACGACGGCCGGTTGCGCATCGTGTTCTTGAGCCGCGTCGATCGAAAGAAGAACCTCGATTACGCCATCAAACTTTTGGCGAATGCACGCGCGCCAGTGACGTTCGACATTTTTGGCCCGGCGAACGACTCGGCCTATTGGGCCGAATGCGAACAACTGATTTCGCGCCTTCCTGCTCACGTCGAAGTCCCCTATCGCGGATCGATTCCCAACGCCGACGTGGCGGCGACGCTGGCGGGATACGACTTGTTCCTATTGCCGACGCGCGGCGAGAACTTCGGTCACGCCATTTTCGACGCCTTGGAGGTTGGCCTACCGGTTTTAATTTCCGATCAAACGCCGTGGCGCGAGTTGGAGCGAATCGGCGCGGGCTGGAGCCTTCCTCTCGCGGATCCCGATCGCTTCGCGGCTACCATCGATCGCATGGCCGCGCTTGCCCCCACCGAGCGAATCGCATTACGCCGGGCGGCGCGAGCATTGGCCGAATCCAGCTTGCAAGAAAGCGACGCCGTGGCGCGGATGCGCGCCATGCTAAACGGCGCGCTGCGCCGCTCCAACGAAATTGTCCGGACTCCTCGATGACGACCACGACCGGACCGTCTGTCCAGGGCGTCCGCCTTTCACCTCGCGCCGCCGCGATCATCCGTTTGACGAAAATCGCGATGGGCCGCGCGCGCAGCCGGTCTCTTACAACGGTAATGCCTGTAAGGGCTTGTAGCTTGTCGAGCAATTCCACCTGGTGCAATATCAATTTGAATGCGGCGGCCATTCGCTGGATGTCGCTTCATTCGTGGGGGTCAATGGGGTGAGCGACGCAGACGCCAAAAACCGGAAAGTGTCATCCGAGGACTTTTCTCCAGCGAGTTCATCGAAAGAAGTCGTGACAACTCATCAGACGTCCGAAAAGAATCAACTTCGCGACGACAAGATCCGATTCGCCCTCGTCGTCTCGCATCCCATACAGCATTTCACGCCCTTCTACCGCGCGCTGGCTCAGTGCGAGGGGATCGCGCTCAAGGTGT
This sequence comes from Methylocystaceae bacterium, assembly GCA_003152255.1. The sequence continues at coordinate 11,489 of PLZT01000207.1, forward strand.
TTTTCTGTTGCCGGGTCGGACTCGAGCCTTACTTCGATCGCGAGATGAACACCCAGATCGCCTGGAACATGGATCTTCTGTCGGGCTATGACCACATGTTCTTGCCAGAAGCCTCGGAGATCACTCGTTCGGGCCCACTTAAAATCCGCAATCCGAGTGTTGGCGAGGAGCTTGCAAAGTTCGACCCTCAAGTCGTATTGACCCACGGATACAACCAATTGACCATGCTGTTCGCGCTTTGGTGGTGCCGGCGGAACAAAGTGCCGGCGATGCTGATCGGCGACAGCGAGCTTCTCCATCAGCGTCGCGTCGGAGTAAGATTCGCCAAGCGCGTATTGCTGCCTCTCTTGCTAAGTCAATATAAGTGCTTTCTGACGACCGGCGACAACAACGAGGCCTATTACGCCCATTATGGAGTTGATCGTCGGCGCTTCTTTCGCTCGCCTTTCACGATCGACGAGGCGAACTACCGAGCCGCCGCCGACAATCGGGCTCAGATGCGCCAAGCTTTCAGGCAGGCGCATGGGATTGGTCCAGACGAATTTGTCGTGCTGACAGTCGGCAAACTTTCCGACCGAAAGCGTCCTTACGATCTATTGGCCGTCGCGGAAACGCTGAAATCGACAGCGCGGGCGTCTCCTCCTTTCCACATCGTCTATGCGGGCGATGGCGCCAACATAGAAGATCTGAGAACGACGGTCGCCGCGAAGAAATTGCCAGTCACGCTCTTGGGTTTCGTCAATGTCGATCGGCTGGCTGAAGTCTATTGCGCCGCGGATATTCTGGCGCATCCCTCGGAACTGGACCCCCACCCTTTGGTGCTAAGCGAAGCCGCCTGCGTTGGTCTGCCCTTACTAATCAGCGACCGCGTTGGAGCGGCTGGGCCGACCGATATTGCTCGCGAGGGGGAGAACGCCGTCGTTTATCCATGTGGCGATGTGCGGGCCTTGGCCGACGCCCTTCTTCGATTGGGACGGGAGCCGGAGACGGTCGAGCGAATGTCGAAAGCGTCATTGCGGATATTCGGAGAACTCGATACCCGCAAGAGCGTCGCCGGCGCGCTCGCCGCGATAGAATTCTGCCGCGAAGCATAGTCGACGCCGAGGGGCGCCAATCGGGAAGGACCGATCGCCTCGCTTTGGCGATCACCGCCTTCCGACCGACCTCGAAGCGCTCCGCGCGCCCGCTGGGGCGATTAGCTGTCGTGGCGGGGTTCCCCCGCCCGCGTGGCGACCAAGCAAGCGCGAAGCGCCAAAAGCGGCGCGGTTCTGAGCGAAAAGGCTAATCCGCGATGAAACTCCTTTACCATGGTCGAATGTGGGAGGGCAGCACCGCTCTTCAGAAATTCGAGGCGTTTCGGCGGCAGCCAGGCGTCACCGCGATCGCTCATGACGCGGGAAGCTTGAGCACGCCTTTCAATCTACTGGCGAGCGTGCGCTGGAAGCTTAGATGGCCATCGGATCAAGACCGGGAGAACGACAGACTGATCGAGGCGGTCGCGACCGAGAGGCCCAATGTCGTATTTGTCGACAACAGCTCCTGCATTGCGCGCGCCACCCTTCGCAAATTGCGCGAAATATGCGATCCGCTGCTCGTCTACCACTCGCCCGACGATATAACCGCCTGGCACAATCTGACCTGGCCTGTCCGGCTGACGTTTCCCGAATGGGATCTCTTCTTCACGACCAAAACGTTCAACGTTCCGGAATTGCGCGCCTTTGGCGTGCGCGATCCAGTGTTGCTCGGCAACGCTTTTGATCCAAAGCTTCATCGGCCTATGTCTCGAGACGAGGTCGGCGAGGAATACGAACGCTTCGATCTCGTCTTCATCGGAACGTTCGAGGAGGATCGCTTTCGCTACATCAGGATGCTCGCGGAGGCGGGGCACACGGTCGCCGTCTACGGCAATCCCGCCAGAAGGTTTAGCCGCGGTTGGGAGATGACGCGGCACGAACGCATCACGGTCGGCCCGCCGGCTCTTGGGGTCGACTATTCGCGGGTGATGCACCACGGCAAGATCGCGTTATGCTTTCTGCGTAAAATGAACCGTGACCGCATCACGACGCGATCGATCGAGATTCCGGCCATGAGACGGGCGATGGTCGCGGAGAAGACGGAAGAGCATGACAGCCACTTCGCGGACGGCTCCGAGTACTTTGGATTTCGTGACGAGACCGAGCTTCTCGATAAAGTTCGCGCCCTGCTCGCGGACGAAGCGTTGCGGTTGAAGATCGCGGAGAGCGGGCGCGCGCGGTGCTTTGCATCTGGCTACACTACGGCCGATCGGGGCCTGGAGATGACCGCGGCGATAAAAAGGGCGGCCGCCGCGCGCCTCGACCAGCGAAAGACGACGGCCATCCTTGCTGAACGATAGACGAGCGATCCGTTTGCTAGCGGATCGAGGTTGAGCATGGACAAGCCGCGCGCATCGGGCGCGGACCGCGCGCGGCGCGTATAGCTCTGTTTTGGGGAAGGGATCAGCATGGCCCAACGTGATCGCGGACGGGGAAGCGAAATAAGATGGCCGTGACCAAGCCGTTGCGGATTGCGATCGCCACGAGTGGGCGCTTTCACGTCCTGGATCTCGCGCGGGAACTAGACGCCCTCGGCCACGAGGTCCGATTCTATTCGTACGTGCCGAAGGCCAGGGCTCTGCAATTCGGTCTGCCCGCGCGCTGCCATGTCTCGTTGTTGCCCCTTATGTGGCCGTTCGTCGGATGGGATAGGCTTCTGCCAAAGACGGCGCCGGAGATGCGCGAAAAACTCCTCGGCTTCGCGCTCAATCGCGCCGTCATCGCCCGCCTGGATTCATGCGACGTTTTCATTGGCATGTCCGGGTTGATTCTCGAGGCGGCGCGCTTTGCGAAAAGCAAATTTGGCGCGCGCGTTTATGTCGAACGCGGCAGCCGACATATAGTGTCTCAAGCAAGAATCCTCGAACAAACCGGCGGCCAAACGCCAAGCCGAGTTGCGATAGAGCGGGAACTCGCCTCCTACAAACTGGCTGACAAGATCGCGGTCGCGTCCGGTCAAGTGGTCGACAGCTTTCTCGAAGAAGACCCCAGCCTCGCGCCAAAGCTCTTCAAAAACCCTTATGGCGTCGATCTTGAACAATTCCCGCAAAGAAAAGCCATTCCCTCTGGGCCGCCGACCGTCTTGTTCGTGGGAGGCTGGACATATCGCAAAGGCGCCGATGTGCTGTCGGCGGCTTTGGAACAGCTTCCCGAGGCGCGGTTGATTCACGTCGGCGGTGGCGGCGACGTGAGCTTCCCGATTAGCGAGCGCTTCGTTCATTACGATTCCGTTCCCCAATGGCGGCTCGGCGAATTTTACGCCCAGGCGCATGTGTTCGCCATTGCGTCCAGAGAGGAAGGGCTTGCGCTAGTGCAATTGCAAGCGCTGGCGAGCGGTCTGCCGCTCGTCTGCACGGATCGCACGGGCGGCGCCGATTTGAGTTTGACCCCCGGGCTCGCCTCTCGAATCCGAGTTGTCTCGAGTGGACAGGGTGATTTACTAAAATCACAAACCGCTTGAACGGATTGGAATTATTTGATTCAAATGGGGCTTTCTGATTCGGAGAGCCTTGCGTGAAGCTGAGAACCGTGTTGCAG
>PLZT01000521.1 GCA_003152255.1 Methylocystaceae bacterium
CGCTCTCGGAGGACTGGACTTCCTGTTATCCTTGAAATTCAATAGAGAGCGTTGAACAACCTTGGTCTCGTGTCCGCGCTGTTTAGACAAGTCGGATTCGCAAGACATTGTTATATGGAACCAATTACGGCCCCTGCAGAACGTGGCGACCTCGTAGATTGTCGCAGAGAAACGCAATTATCCTTGTAAATCCTCCTTCATATAGATAATTTGCGATAATGATAAGCCGAAGAGTTCTCAAATCAGTGGAAGAGGCCCTCGCCCTTCAGCCTGCCGTCGCCCTCCTGGGGCCGCGCCAGGTCGGAAAAACCACGCTGGCGCGCCAGATCGCGGATAACAGGCCCTCAATCTATCTCGATCTGGAATCGCCGCCCGACCGCGCCAAATTGCAGGATGCCGGCAGCTTCCTGAGAGCCAATTCCGAACGTCTGGTGGTCCTCGACGAGATCCACCGCGCTCCTGGGCTGTTTCTCGAGCTGAGAGGCGTCATCGACGACTACCGGCGGCAGGGCATGCGCGCGGGGAAATTTCTGATACTTGGCTCCGCTTCGCTCGACCTCCTGAGGCAATCCGGAGAGACGCTGGCCGGCCGCATTGCATACATCGACATGGGGCCTTTCGACGCGCTGGAAGCCGCTGGGGATCAACGCAGTGTCGACCGGCTGTGGGTTCGCGGCGGCTTTCCGGAAAGCTTTCTCAGCCCCAGCGACGCCGCGAGTCTGGCCTGGCGCGGCGATTTGATCCGCACTTATCTCGAACGCGAGGTCGCCCTTTTTGGTCCACGCATCCCATCCGAAACGCTGCGGCGGCTTTGGACAATGCTGGCGCACAACCAGGGCGCCTTGCTCAACGCGTCGCAAATTGCGGCTTCGCTGAGCGTCAGCGCCCAGACGGTCACGCGCTACATCGATTTGCTCTGCGATCTGCTGCTGGTGCGCCGTCTGACGCCGATTCACCCAAATGTTGGCAAGAGATTGGTCAAGGCGCCGAAGGTCTATGTCCGGGACTCCGGCCTGCTGCATGAGCTTCTGGGCATTGGCGACTACAACGCGCTCGCGGGCCACCCCATCAGAGGCGCCAGCTGGGAGGGCTTCGTTATCGAGAATTTGATCGCCGTGCTCAGGGGCCGCACGATACCGGGCTTTTATCGAACCGCGGCCGGCGCCGAGATCGATTTGATTCTCGAACGCCCCAGTCGTGGACCCATCGCCATCGAGATAAAGTCCGGCGCCGTTCCATCGGTTGCGAAAGGCTTCCATTTGGCGATCGCCGACCTGAAACCAGCCGCGAGCTTCGTGGTCTATGCTGGCGAGGAGCGTTACCCAATCGGCGCCGGCATCGAAGCGATCAGCTTGCGTGAGTTGATGACGCTACTCGATGCGGACAAGGTGTAGCGCCACCTCGGCCCCATATAGCAGAAACGCCCCAGCGTTACCGAGGGCCGCGCAACTTTGTAATTTTCTGCACGCTTCGTTGGATTTTCAGTCATCGCGGCGATCGAGCGATGTTTCATGGGCGGCTGCGTTACTGACTTTCGCCTTCAGACTCCTCCTGGGGCTTCTGTGATTGTTTCCGCTTAAATTCGTCGCGGTTCTGAATGGCAAGCTCTTGGCGGTCCCTCTGCTCTTGGGTAAGGACGCGCTGTTGCGCGTGGCGAAGTTGCTGCATCTCTTCGCTTTGCGCGGGGTTGGGCTGCATAGGAGTTGACTTGTCACTCTCGACTGTCCTCGCGGCCTCTCGCGCAGCCGCGGCCTCCTGTGGCGCGCGCTCCGGTGTCGCCGCGTCGCTCTCCGCTTTGCTGGTTTCATCGGCTTTCGCTACCGCCCCGGCTCGGGGTGTCTCGCGCTCGGCCTCAAGGTCAACCTGTTCGCGGATGCTTGCGAGGTGAAGGCTCCGCTCGGCCGGCGTCGTCGTGATTGCTGGCGCCGGTCGGGCCTGGGTCTTTTCGGCTTCCGGCGCGCGCTCGGCAAGAAGGGATTTTTTAGACTCTGCCTCGGCCCGCAATTGTTGGATTCGATCCTGCATTTCCGGGTTCGTGATCTTGAACCCGTGCTCGGCGGCAAGGCGAGCGGCTGTCTCCTTATAGGCGTCGTTCCCGTTGACGGTGATCGTCTCCCATTTGGTGGAGGCGACCTGTAAAGCCGCAGGAACGGTGTCGAGATTTTTCCAGTCCTTCACGTCCAATTGCTTTCCTTGGTCGACGAAGGTGGGCGTTTGCAGCGCGCCGGTCGCGGCGTCGTGGCTGCTGTAGTGGATTTCGTCGCCCTTTTTCTCGTGGGTGATAAGCACGTTCTCAGTGTCGATCGCCTTGGACTCCACATAGCGGTCGCCCTCCAATTTGACGGGCAGCGCTTCCAGCTTGGCTTGCGAAGCGATGATTGCCTGGCTCAATTCGAGGAGACGTCGCCTCTCTATTTCGAACGCCGCTTTTTCCGCGCCCTCGGGCAGGAGATCGGAAATCCTCGTCAAGGCGCCAACGATGTCTTCACGCGCCGTGGTCATTGTCTCGACGGTTCTCAATCTGGCCTCTCCTTTGGCGATCTCAATTGAATTTTCCCGGCGCGAAATGGGCTCAAGCGCCGCCTCGACCCGCCGCTGGAACCGTAGGATCGCGGCGCTGTCGATCCGGTCGGACTCCCCGCTCAAGGAGCCAAGCGCGACAGGAACGGCATAGATTGTTTCGGGCTGATTGCGTGCGGGCAAAACCTCGGCAAGACGAGACGCCGGAACGTCGAGAAAGACAAGACGGCTTTCGACCCTTTGCGCGATCTGCTCCGCGATCGCACGGTCGCTGGTGAACATCATGGTCTTGTGGGTGCCCTCGGCGGCGGCGACAGGCTCGGCCCGGTAAAGCCGCATTGCGCCCTGGGCCAGCGGGGGCAGGGCGCCAAAGACCTTTCGTTCCGCAAGATTGCTCCACTGGCGCGCGGCCTCGGCGGCGCGGTGGCGCCCTTCGGGCCGCGTGGGCCGATGGATTTCCTTGTTTTTGACGCGCTCGATGCGGCGGCGAGCGGCCTCGGGCGCATTTCCCCGCTCCACCATATTCACGTCTTTGAGCTTGTAGGCGGGCGCATGGGCCTGATCGAAGCGCCTGACGGACTCCATCGGGATGTTCCGTTCGCGAGCCTCCTCGGCGAGGGTCGAGCGCCACCGGCCAAAGTCCGCGATGCGCGGATCAATCTTTTTCCCCTCGGCATTGGTCAATCTGACGGCGGCGTGAACGTGAATGTGCCGCCGGTTCGTGTGCATCACGAACACATATTCGTGACCCTCAAACTCCTTCGCCAGGGTGGCGCGGGCGGCGTCCATGAACGCCTCTTGGTCGGTGCCGGGTTTCGCGCTCAGGATGACATGCGCGAAATCGCGCCGTCCCTGCGAGCGCATCCCGCGCTCCCAGGATTTTGCCAGTTCCAGGTTTGAGTTAAACCCCTTCGCCTTGGAGTCGGAGGCGACACGGGTTCGCTGAAGAAACAGCCGACCCGCCGCCTCGTCGATAGCGAGTCCGCCCGAGGTCTCGGCGGCGATTTGTCCGCCCTTCGTGAGATTGGCGAGTTCGGTTGTCACCCCTTCGACGCCATGCACCCAACGGGGGTCGCTCCGGCTTGTCTCGATATTCAGGGCGCCGTCGATCCTGTCGTGAAGGGCAGCGAGCGATTTTTCATTGGGGTAAATCCGCTCCAGCTTCCCGCTCTCGCTACGCTCCGCGCTGGCGGCGACCATCACCACGTGAACTTGGGTCTCCTCCATTCGCCACGCGAAAGCGTGACCTTTTAGCGCTTCGCCAAGGGCTTCCCGCACATGCTCGGGAGTCGCCGCTTCCGAAGAAAACGTCAGGGTGAAGGACAGCGCGTCGTTCGACGGTTCCCGCCCATCCGCCTCGTCCCGCCATTGCGCCGCGAGATCGCCGATGGCCTGTTTTCCAAAGACCAGGGTTCCGTCTTCTCGCTCAAGCGCCAGCTCGCCCTTGTGGCTCTGATAATTCATCAGCGCGCCCGCGCGGACGCTTCCCGCGCCATAGCTCGCCAGTTTCACCACGGCGGCCTGCGACCCGTTGGCGAGACCCGCCTTCGCCGCGCCGGCCGAACGCAAAACCGCGGCGCCGCCCCCCGGCGATGACGCCGCCGCACGTTTTTCCGGACGGGCAGGAGCCGCGCTCGCGCCCGCCGACGTCTTGCCCGCGCCCCCACTTGCGTTTCCTGGGCGCGAAAAATTCCACTCTTCTTCGGCGAGGCTGGATCGTTCGGCGGGGGCGGGGGCGCCTGGTCCGACGAACGGAAGCGGCGCGCGCGGCGCATCCGAAGCCGCCGCTGGAGTCGGCGCATCGGCGTTAGAGCGAGCCGCATTCCAATAATCCTGCGAGCCTCGGGCGGCGAACAGCGCGTTTTGTTCGTCCTCGTCCCGCGCCAGCCGCCGTTGCCGCATGGCGACAAGGCGACGCCCCATGTCCAGAGGATCGAAGGCGCTCACGATGCGCCAGCGCTCACGGCTTCCTTGGCCCGTTGGTGGGCGCGGCGACACAGCGATTTATACTGCTCGTCGAGCTCGACGATGACATCGTTGGCGCTGATCAACCACGCCTTCATGTCCTCGCCCTGCACAATGTTGCCGGCGTTCATGTGGTGAACAGCCTGATTGAGATTGACGCCAACGGCGCGAAGCTGCCGGGTCAGCAAGACGATTTCGGCGCGGGCGGCTCCCGAAAATGTCGGCCCCAAACGCGCGGCTTCACGGATCAGCCGGCGCGTCGCCTCGCTCGCGGTCAAATCGTTCCGCGCGCAAAACTTTAGAAAATCCGCGTGCTCTTCCTCGGACAGTCGGACTCGGACTCCGACCGTTTTGTTGCGCGGATTCCGCTTTGCTTCGTTCAATTTTTTGGCTTGGTTGGCGCTCGGTTTGCCCCACGGGCAAACCACCGAAAGCCACGCTTAGCCCGTCCGGCGAGGGCACACAAGGGTTATGTTCCACATAACCCCTATCCTGCCATAAACAACCTCTTTTCCTTCGATTTTCACTTTCTCTTGTTTGCTCCCGCTATTCCCTTCCTCACCGGTTTTTCTGTTGAGATTTTCCGCGCAACGCGGTGCGCATGGCATAAATTGCCGGAACGCAACGCCGTTCGAGACGCGGTTTCGTATGCGAAGCGATACGCTCTTTCAGACATTCTTTCAGGCAACCAATGAGACAAACAATGTTGACCGATGAGGCCATCGATGAGATCGCCGCGCATTTGGAAACGCAACCCAAAAAGGAGAAGGGCGCGACAACGCGTGAGGCGGTCGGACGGCTGCGGCCGCATATCCTCAGGTTACGAGCAGACGGCTACTCATGGGATGAAATCTTGGCGATGCTGCAACACAAAGGCGTGTCGCTCACCCTGAACACGTTGCGCGATTATCTGAAGCCTCAGGGTTCCCATGGGGGTAAAGCGGGTGATGGAAAGTCAGCCGTGCGAACTCAACGCCGCGCAACGTCAGACGCAACGCCTGTTCTGGCTCAACGCGCGTCGCCGCGCGCAACGTCAAGCGAGATAGAGAAACCGTTAGCGATTAAGCCTTCGGACAGTGTAGGTACCCTCGTGGCTCCCGCGCAGTCGTATCAAGGAGGAGGCGCCAGATTTAAGGTGCGTCCCGACAGCGAAGAATTGTGATTGGAAAAAAAGCAATGGCGGAACATTTATATATCGTCGGCGGCAGCAAGGGCGGCGTCGGAAAATCCATAGTTTTGGGGTGCGGCACGGTTTAGTGAGACATCCGGCTGCGGTAAATTGAACCGCAACCGGAGGTATAGAGATGACGGTCGATGAAGGGCGGAAGCCCGATGGGGCGCCGGAGCGCTCTGCCAAAGCTGGCGAAGGCGCCCCCGTCGGGCGTCGATGCAAATGGGCCGAAGCGTTTTTCCGTTCAGCGCAAGATGTCCGTAGTGGCGCGACTGTTGCGCGGAGAGCCGCTGGATCTTGTGGCCCGGGACACGAATGT
>PLZT01000227.1 GCA_003152255.1 Methylocystaceae bacterium
GCGCTGTTCTATGTCGAGTTCTGGGCCGACAAAATCGGGATGGATTTGCCGGTCAATTGCCGCGCCCATTACGAGCTGATGCGGACGCGGCCCGCCGTGCGGCAGGTGCTGGCGGAAGAGGGATATCGTTGAGGCGGGGGCATATATGACAATCCACCAGGGCGATAGGCTCCCAAGCGACATCAGAGGCTATCACCGTCGCACCAAACATGCGCCGAACCGCTATGCGCTCGGTCCCGCGTTTCTTGACTGGACTTCGCAACCTTCGCCCTATCGCTCCTTCGCGGGCAGTCCGAGGATCATGCTTCCGCTTCACGATGGCGGCGACACGCCTTCGTTTCCAGGTCCAGCGCCGCGCGCGGCGAAGCTCGATCGCGACGCCTTGGGATTGTTTCTCGAACTCGCGTTCGGCCTCAGCGCCTGGAAGAGCGTCGAGGGATCAACCTGGGCGCTGCGCAACAATCCCTCGAGCGGCAATCTGCATCCGACGGAAGCCTGGGTGATTCTGGGAGCGGGCGATGTGGGCGCCGACACGGCGTCGCTCTATCATTACGCGCCGCTCGATCACGCGCTGGAGTCGCGCGCCAGTTTCGCCGACGCGGATCTGCTTCCACCGGGCGGTTTTCTGCTCGCGCTCGGCTCCATCGCGTGGCGGGAGGCCTGGAAATATGGCGAGCGCGCCTTTCGCTATTGTCAGCTCGACGCCGGCCATGCGATCGGCGCGGCGGCTCAGGCCGCGGCGGCGCTCGGCTGGCGCGCCCATGTCCTTTGCGAGCCGTCCGACGATGAAATATCCGCGTTGCTTGGCCTCGCGCGGGAAGACGCCGCGCATCGGCGCGAGCGCGAGCACCCAGAATTATTGGCCTGGATCGAAGTCGATGATTCGCTCCCCGCGCCTTTCGACCCGCGCGGAATTATCGACGCGGCGCGCGTCTGGCATGGAACGGCGAACCAGTTGAGCGAGGATCACGACGGCTGGCCGCTCGTCGATCTCGCGTTTCAACTCTGCCGCAAGCCGCGCGGCGCAGGCGTAGCCGCCCCGCCGCCGAAGGCGTGTTCGTCCGCCGGCGCAAGCGGTCCCTCCATCGCCGAGGTCGTGCGGGGGCGACGCAGCGCGCAACGCTTCGACGGAAAATCAACGCTCCCCCGCGCCGCGTTTTTCTCGATGCTGGCGGCGACGATGCCAGGCGCGGAGCCGCTGCTCGCCGCATTCCCATGGCCGGCGGCGCTGACGCTCGTCTTGTTCGTCCACCGCGTCGACGGCCTGGAGCCCGGACTTTATCTGCTTGCCCGAGACGCTCGTCTCGCCGGGCGACTGCGCGCGGCCTGTTCTGAAGATTTCGAATGGGCGCCGGTCGAGCCGAGCGACTTGCCGTTGTTTCGCTTGCGAGCCGGGGATGTCCAACGCGATGCGACACGCATCGCTTGTCTGCAGGCGATTTCCGGCAAGGGCTGCTTCAGCGTCGCGATGATCGCCGATTTCGACCAAACGCTCGATGCGGAAGGGGCCTTCGCATATCGGTGCCTGCATTGGGAGGCCGGCCTTGTCGGACAGGCGCTCTATCTCGGCGCCAGCGCGAGCGGCTTTGCGGGAACCGGCATCGGCTGCTTCTTCGACGANNCGATCAAACCGCATTCCAGGATGTCTACCACTTCACGGTCGGCGCGCCGGTCGAGGACGCGCGCATTCTCACCTTGCCTCCCTATCAAGAGAGACTGACACGGCAATGAACATTCAAATCGAACGCACGCATGTCGAAGCCCTGATGGAGCGATTCCCAGCGCATTCCGGTCTCGCGGAACAGTTGCGATTCAGCGAGCGCGTCGAGGTCGACCTGTCGCATCTCTCCAGCGAGGAGCTCGACTTTCTGGAGGAACGCTACCGGGGATCGGGTCCGGACATGCGCGCCAAGGCCGCGCAACTCGCCACTATTCGCGCCGCGCTGGTGAACGACGGCGTGAGATTCGAGGCCGGCGATCTCGAAATGGCGCTTCCGGCGCTCGTGCGGCATTTGACGACGAACGCCATTCGCGGCTGGCTTTTCACGGCGAGCGTCGCCAGCAAGCCCCTCCCTTATCTCGTCACGCGCTTCGACTATGTTCCAACCTCCAACGACGAATCCGGCAAGATCCTGGTCGAACTCAAGGCCAACGCGAAAGGCGTGCTGCAATCCACCTCCGTCCGTATCAACGCCGCCGACGTCGCCGGCCGCACGATCAGCGAAATCCTCGCCGCCAAGGGCTTCTTGCGCGAAACCCCGGCGTTGATCGAGGCGTTCGACGCCGCGGCCGAAACCTATTTCGAATGGCGCGGCCGCTATGGCTCGCAGTTCACCGGCAGGGGAACGGGCTTCCACGCCGAGGACCCCAACGCCTCGCATCGCGACATGGACTGGTCGCGCAAGGACATCATCGTCTTGTCGACGAGCGGCGGTGACGCGCGTCTCGTCAATGACGAAGGCGTGCTGTCGGCGCGCAGTCTAACGCTCGAAGCGCCCGGCGACGTGCTTGGACATTTCGTGCGCAAGGCCGCGAAAAGCAATCACTACGCCGCCGAGGACGAAATCCTGAAGTTGCAGGAGCAAATTCCGCCGGGGATGTTCACGCGCGTTCCGGTTCATCCTTACATTCTGATGTTCCATCTCGACCTGCATCACCATCTGTGGGTGCATGTCGACGAGATGGCGCCCTATCGCTACCAGCCCGAACTCAAGCAAAAGCTGGTGCTGCCGCCCGAGCAGACGGATCTCATCGACATATTGACCGCCGAGATGGATATGTTGATGGACGATATCGTCGCGGGGAAATCCGGGGGCACGACGGTGCTATGCGCGGGGCCTCCCGGCGTCGGCAAGACGCTGACGGCGGAAGTCTACTCGGAAATCATTCAGCGCCCGCTCTACCGCGTGCATTCCGGCCAGCTCGGGCTCAACGTTTCGACGATGGAGACGGCGTTAAAGGAAATACTGACGCGCGCGCAGCGCTGGGGCGCGGTCATGCTGATCGACGAGGCGGATGTCTACATCAAGCGCCGCGACGACAATATCGCCATGAACGCCGTCGTCGGCGTGTTCTTGCGCGTGCTTGAATATTTCAACGGGCTGCTGTTTCTCACGACCAATCGCGTCGACGACATAGACGAAGCCATCGTTTCGCGCTGCATCGCGTTGATCAAATATTATCCGCCCGACGACGACGCGCGCCGGCGCATTTGGGGCGTCATGGCGGGGCAGTTCGATCTGTCGCTCGACAAGGAGCTCATCGACGAACTCGTCGCGACCTTCCCGGCGGCGACCGGGCGCGACATCAAGGGACTCGCGAAACTCGTGGCGAAATTTTGCCATCAAAAGCAGGTTCCGCCGGAGATCGAGGTTTTCCGGCGTTGCGCCATCTTCCGCGGGCTCGATGTCGTCGGCGCGAAGGCTTTGGAGCCGGCGTAGCGCTCACGCGCGCAAGGGCGCGCCCCTCTCGTCGAACAGAAGTTCGGTCGGTTCGTCGTCGCCCATGCTGATGCGCGCGCGCGAAAGAACGCCGTCAGCCCGATATTCATAAGGGCGCTTCTAAAAACCCT
>PLZT01000225.1 GCA_003152255.1 Methylocystaceae bacterium
TTGTCCGCGAAGGCGATGAACATGAAGATGAATCTTCATGATCTCTCCGAGGAGCTGCCGATCAACTGGCACATGATCTTGCCGCTCGCGCAGGAAACCCATGACGCCTACGCCGCTCTGGAAGCCGCGCGCAAGAAGCTCAAGGAATTGGAGGTCGCGTGATGAGCGCTTTCAAAACGAGGGACGGTTCGGACTACACGCCGCTCTATCTCACCGACATCAACGGCGAAACCTGCATTGGCTGCGGCCGCTGTTTCAAGGTGTGTCCACAAAATGTCATGGCGCTCTATGGTGTCGACGACGCGGGGGAAATTTTGGGAATCGTCACCGATGACGACGAGGATGACTTCGACGGCGAACTCAACCGCAAGATCATGAAGGTCGAACGTCCCGGCTCTTGCATCGGCTGCAACGCTTGTTCAAGCGTGTGTCCAAAAAATTGTCAGACGCATGTTCCGGCGGGCGAACTCGCGGCGTGACGCACAATGGATTGGGCTGGGGAAAATCGCGGAACTGACAAAGATACGCTCGTCGCGGGCGCGTTGACGAGCGGGAATTGGGAAACCGCGCCGACCGCGCCCCGCGACCCATTCTCCGTCCATGTCTTCGCCTGTCTGGTCACCCTAGCGGCACAGGAATCAATCGCCTCCGGCGCCACTATCGGCGAAACCCTAGGTCTGCGCTCCGCCGACCTCGATGCTCTTGTAACTACCTACCCGTCGTCGATCGGCGTCGCGTTGGAGGCGCAACCCTCGGTAATTGAGTTCGACGAAGAGGAAGAGCAGCTTCGCGCTTTGTTCGATCGCTATCGCGTCGACGATTCGCTCGAAGCCGGCTGGCTCGTCTCCATGCTGGCGCGTCGCTGCATGTCGCCGAACCATCTATGGCAGGATCTCGGACTCTCCACGCGTGGCGATCTGAATCGTTTGATGCGGGAACGCTTTCCAGCGCTCGCCGCTCGAAACACGCAAAATATGAAATGGAAGAAGTTTTTTTATCGTTGCCTGTGCGAAATGGAAGGCTTTTCTCTCTGCGCGGCGCCGAGCTGCGCCGAATGTTTCGATTATACCGCCTGCTTTGGCGAAGAGACAGGCGCCAGTCGCCTAACGCCCCCCGATGGGTTCCGCGCAAAAGATTAAAACTCCTCTCCGACAAACTCCCGCTCGACCACCCTCGCGCGATCGTCGGCGGACCATTCGGAACCTTTTGTACGACTCTGTACATTGTTGCGTTGCACACAGGGCCGCTATTGCTTAACGCATTGTAATCGCAATATCTTCTTAGTGGCACGGGGGTTGCTACACGATGGGTGAGATCACTCATATCGGGGGAGCAGCTCATGATACAGCTTACCGACAGCGCCTTAAGCGCGGTGCGTACGGCGATCGCCGGCGCGGGACCGGACGTCGAGGGCCTGCGCATAATGGTCGAGGCCGGCGGCTGCGCGGGCTTCAAATATATGATGGGCCTCGTCAGCGAAGCGAACCCGAGCGACGTCCTGTTCGAACGCGAGGGCGTGAAGGTCTATGTCGAGGAGGGCAGCCTCGCTTATCTCGACGGCGCCAAGGTTGATTTCGTGATCGGACTCGAAGGCTCGGGTTTCACTTTCGACAATCCCCAAGCCAAATCCAGCTGCTCTTGCGGCAAATCCTTCGGTTGAGCCTTTTTCAGGAGTCGCGGCGATGTGGGACTATACCGATAAAGTGAAGGACTACTTCTTCAATCCGAAGAACGCCGGCGTGCTGAGCGAGGCCAATGCGGTCGGGGAGGTCGGCGCGATCGCCTGCGGCGACGCGCTCAAGCTGATGCTCAACGTCGATCCGACGACGCAGATCATTCTGGACGCGAAATTCCAGACATTCGGCTGCGGTTCCGCGATCGCGTCGTCCTCGGCTCTGACCGAACTGGTGATCGGCAAGACTCTCGACGAAGCCTTGAAGATCACCAATCAGGATATCGCGGATTTTCTCGGCGGCTTGCCGCCGGAGAAAATGCACTGCTCCGTGATGGGCTACGAAGCGCTGCAGTCCGCCGTCGCCAATTTCCGCGGGGAAGTTTGGAAGGACGACCATGAAGAAGGCGCGCTTGTCTGCAAGTGCTTTGGCGTCGACGAAGGCCTGATCGAACGCGCCATCAAGATGAACAAGCTCACGAGCGTCGAGCAAGTGACCGATTACACCAAGGCGGGCGGCGGCTGCCTGACCTGCTTCGACAAGCTCGAGGAAATTCTCAGCCGAGCCAATGCGGAATTGGTCGCCGAGGGCATACTCGCCGAGCACGAGGCCTACCGGATCGGCGCGGCCGATCCGAAGAAGCTCAAGGAAAAGGCCAAGGCCGCCAAGGCTCAGCAGGCGCCGATTGAAATCTCCCCACTCAAGCCGTCGTCTCCAATTCCGCCGCCATCGGCTGGCCTCACCAACTTGCAGAGGATTCGGCTGATCGAAGAGGTCATCGAGGAGCTGCGCCCCTACCTGCGCAAGGATGGCGGCGACTGCGAATTGGTCGATGTCGACGGCTCCAATGTGCTGGTCAATCTCTCGGGCGCCTGCGTCGGCTGCCAAATGTCGAGCGTGACCATATCGGGGATTCAAGAGCGCCTAATCGCCAAGCTGGGCACGACCGTTCGCGTCGTTCCGGTCGGCCGCAACGCTCACTGAAAGCTAGCTTGGAGGAGAGTGGCATGAACGCTGTCTATCTTGACAATAACGCGACGACGCGAGTCGATCCTCTGGTCGTCGAAGCAATGCTGCCGTTCTTTTCCGAGCAATTCGGAAATCCGTCGTCGATCCATTCGTTTGGCGCCAGCGTCGGCGCCGCCGTGAAGACAGCGCGCGCGCAGTTGCAGTCCCTGCTCGGCGCCGCGCATGATCACGAGATCATCTATACCTCTGGCGGCACGGAGGCCGACAACACCGCGATCCTTTCGGCGCTGGAGGCTTTGCCGGATCGCAACGAGATCGTAACGAGCAAGGTCGAGCACCCCGCCGTGCTCGCGTTATGCCAGCATCTCGAAAAAATCGGGCGCGCCAAGGTTCATTATATCGGCGTGGACGCGCTTGGCCGCATCGACATTGAAGCCTACCGCGCCGCGCTGTCGGACAAGGTGGCGGTTGTCTCCCTGATGTGGGCCAACAACGAAACCGGCACGATTTTCCCCATCGAAGGGCTCGCCGATCTCGCCAAGGAGCATGGCGCGCTGTTCCACACGGACGCGGTCCAGGCGGTTGGTAAGGTTCCGATCTCGCTGAAGGACAGCGCGATCGACATGCTGTCGCTGTCGGGTCACAAGCTGCACGCGCCCAAGGGCATTGGCGCGCTTTATGTCAAACGCGGCGCGCGCTTCAAGCCGCTGCTGCGCGGCGGGCACCAGGAGCGGGGACGGCGCGCCGGCACCGAAAATACGCCGGGCGTGGTGGCCCTGGGCAAGGCCGCGGAACTCGCCACTCTCCATATGGCCGATGAACAGACTCGCGTGAAGGGATTGCGCGACCGGTTGGAAGGCGCGCTGCTTCAGCGCATCCCCAATTGCTTCGTCAATGGCGATCTTAACGACCGCCTGCCCAACACCTGCAATATCGCTTTCGAATATGTCGAAGGCGAAGGCATATTGCTGCACCTCACACGCGCGGGAATCGCCGCTTCGTCCGGATCGGCCTGCACCTCGGGCTCTCTCGAGCCGTCTCATGTGCTGCGCGCGATGAATATACCCTTCACGGCCGCGCACGGCTCGATCCGCTTTTCGTTGTCGCGCGACAATGTCCCGGAGGACGTCGACCGGGTCATCGAGGTCATGCCCGGCATTCTCGAAAAGCTGCGGGCGTTGTCTCCCTTCTGGTCGAATGCCGACAAAAGCGGAAAAGAATTCAAACCCGTCTACGCTTGAGGCGTGCCGTGACCGAGGATCAATCCCGCATCTTCATCAATGACACGACCTTGCGCGATGGAGAACAAGCGCCTGGCGTAGCCTTCACCGGCGCGGAGAAGCTTGCGATAGCGCGGGCGCTCGCCGCGGCGGGGGTGGATGAGATCGAGGCCGGCACCCCCGCGATGGGGCCCGACGAGATCGACGCCATCGGCGAAATCGCCTCGGACGGGCTGCCCTGCCGCGTCAGCGCTTGGTGCCGAGCAAACCATGCCGATGTGGACGCGAGCCTTCGCGCCGGCGTTAGTCACGTCAATATATCCTCTCCCATGTCGCGCTTACAGATTGGCGTGAAGCTCGGCGTCGACGTCGATGGCGCGGCGGAACGGGTGAGACGCGTCGTCGCCTACGCCATCTCGCGCGACCTTTCCGTTGCTCTCGGCGGCGAGGACTCCTCGCGCGCCGATCCTCGAGACATCGGAAAGATTTTGCGCGCGGCCGCGCAAGAGGGCGCCACGCGCTTTCGTTTCGCGGACACTTTGGGCCTTCTCGATCCGTTCGGCGCCTATGAGTCGATCAAGCGCGTGCGGGAAGAAACGGACTTGCCAATAGAGTTTCACGGGCACGACGACGTGGGACTGGCGACCGCCAATACGCTGGCGGCGATCCGCGCGGGCGCCCTGCACGCTTCGGTGACGGTGCTTGGTCTGGGCGAACGCGCCGGCAACGCCGCGCTTGAGGAAGTCGTCGTGGCGCTTGGTCATGTCGCGCGCGGTCGCACCAATGTCGACCCCAGGAGACTGCAAACACTGGCGCGGGTCGTCGCTCGCGCGGCGCGGCGCAACATCGGCCGCGCGAAGGCCATCGTGGGCGCCGATATTTTTACCCATGAGTCCGGGATTCATGTCGCGGCGCTGCTCAAGGACGCTCGAACCTACCAGGGCATCGATCCGGCCTTTCTTGGACGACGCAACAAAATCGTCATAGCCAAGCATTCGGGCCTCGCGGCGGTGACGGGCAAAAGCGCGGAGTTTGGCGTCGAATTGGACCGCGCGGCGGCGGTTCGCGCTCTCGACCACATCAAGAACCGGACGCGCGTGAAAAAGGGCCCGCTTAGCCGGCTCGAATTCAGCCGCATCATCGAACGCGCCCGCGAGGAGAGCAAGCTTCTCTCATCTTCCCCTGAATTGGAGAGCGCCCCGTGAGCGAGATATCCCTGCCCATGTCGTCATCTCCGATCGTCGGAGCCAATGAGAAGCGGGCGAAGCTGCTGTCTACTGTCTGGGGCGATATCGCTTGTGTGTCGCAACGCGACCCGGCGGCGCGCGGGATGCTCGAGGTTTTGCTGCTTTACCCCGGCGTGCATGCGCTGATCTTCCATCGATTCGCGCATCGGCTCTGGCGCGCAGGCTTCAAGTTTGTTGGACGTTTCGTTTCCTGGTTCGCGCGACTTCTGACAAATATCGACATTCATCCCGGCGCGACCATTGGCGAGCGCGTCTTCATCGACCATGGCGCGGGCGTCGTGATCGGCGAAACGGCGATCATCGGCGACGACGTCACCATGTATCACGGCGTGACTCTTGGCGGCACGTCCTGGGCCGCGGGCAAAAGGCATCCGACCTTGGAGAATGGCGTCTTGATCGGCGCCGGCGCCAAAATCCTGGGGCCGATCACCGTGGGAGCCCGCGCCCGGATTGGCGCCAACTCCGTCGTCATCGAGGATGTTCCGCCCGAAATGACGGTCGTGGGAATTCCCGGACGAATAGTTCGCGAGGAACGGCGCCGCGGCTGCGCGGACGGCCGCATCGACCTCGAACACCACCTGATTCCCGATCCGGTCGGCGACGCCATGGCCGCTCTCATCGACCGGATCGATTTCCTCGAAGCCCGATTTTCTCACTTGCAGCTCAAGGTGAGCAACGCGGCCTCGGAAGCAAAGCTCGTACGCGAGACTAATGGGAGCGCAGAACGATGACCATCCTTGAAGATTTGCGAAAACTCTCTTCCGCCGAGGAATTCTTCGACGTGCTCGGCGTGGACTACGATCCCGCCGTCATCCGCGTCGCGCGGCTCCATATCTTGCGGCGCATGGGCGAATATCTTCGTAGCGCGGATCTGGGAGACGCCTCGGACGAACAAGCGAAGGAGGCGTGCACGACCCATCTGGCGAAAGCTTACACGGATTTTGTCGCGTCCTCGCCCATCGAACAGCGCGTCTTCAAAGTGCTCAAGGACGCGGTGAAGCCGAAGGAAGAGCCCAAAATTCCGTTCGTGTCGTTGAGCGTTCTTACGACAACGAGCGCCGACAACAGCTAACTGGGGGAAGAGGGAGAGCCGCCGTGAAAATTTTGGTGTGCATCAAGCAGGTGCCCGACAGCGCGCAAATCCGGGTTCATCCGGTGACCAACACGATCATGCGCCAGGGCGTGCCGACCATCATCAACCCATATGACCTCTTTTCGTTGGAAGAGGCGTTGAAGATTCGCGACAAGTTTGGCGGAGAAGTGACAGTTTTGACGATGGGGCCGCCAATGGCGTCGGAAGCGCTGCGCAAAGCCCTCGCAATCGGCGCCGACCGCGCGATATTGTTGACCGATCGCTCTTTCGCCGGCTCGGACACTCTCGCGACGACCTACGCGCTGTCGCAGGCGATCCGCAAGATCGAGAAGGTCTATGGCGATCAAGACATTGTATTCGCCGGCAAGCAGACCATCGACGGCGACACCGCGCAGGTGGGGCCAGGCGTCGCCAAGAGACTTAACATTCTTCAGCTGACCTATGTTTCAAAGATCGAAAGCTGCGATCCCGACAAGCGCGAGATCATCCTGGAGCGCCGCGCCGAAGGCGGCGTGCAAGTGTTGAAGACGAAGCTCCCCTGCCTCATCACAATGCTGGAAGGCTCCAACGAGGTCCGACGCGGCACGATAGACGATTCATTGCGGGCCGCGCGCGCGCAGATCGTCACCTGGAGCGCGAAGGACGCCGAAATCGCCGACTTGACAAAGTGCGGCCTCAAGGGCTCGCCGACCATCGTCAAGAAAGTCTTCGCGCCGACGCCGCGCACGGAGCGCGCCAAGTTGATCGAACCGGGAAAAACCGCCGGCGACACCGCGGAGGCGATGATCGGCGCCATCTTTGCACGGTCTGCTTCGCTCGAAGAAGACATGACGAAACTGGCGAGCGGATTTTAAACGAGGAGAGCGAGATGTCCGAAGCTCCAGCACCCCAGCCCGCGAGCCGCGCCGCCGCCAAGAAAGAGCTGCCGGAACATTTTCGCGGCTACAAACATGTGTGGGTGTTCATCGAACAGGAGCGCGGTGAAGTTCATCCCGTCTCCTGGGAGTTGCTCGGCGCCGGGCGCAAGCTTGCCGGCAAACTTGGCGTGCAGCTTTGCGGCGCCGTGTTTGGCGCTCCGGGAGAGGCGACGCGCGCCGCTGTCGCGGAAGCCTTCCGCCATGGCGCGGATGTCGCCTATCTTGTCGAGGATCCCATTCTCGCCGACTACCGCAACGAGTCCTATTCGAAGGCGCTGACCCAGCTCGTCAACGCCCACAAGCCGGAGATTCTGTTGCTCGGCGCGACGACGCTCGGGCGCGATCTCGCGGGCTCCGTGGCGACGACGCTGCTGACCGGCCTCACCGCCGATTGCACGGAGCTCGCCGTCGACGCCGACGGTTCGCTCGCCGCGACGCGCCCGACTTTTGGCGGCTCGCTGCTCTGCACGATCTACACGCTGAACTATCGACCGCAAATGGCCACCGTGCGACCGCGGCAAATGCCGATGCCGCCCCGAGACGCCACGCGCGTCGGACAGGTTATTCCGTTCAAGCCGGACCTCAATGAAGATGAGATCATCACAAAGATTCTCAAATTCATTCCGGACCGCGACTCCACGAAATCCAATCTCGCCTTCGCCGATGTCGTCGTGGCCGGCGGGCTTGGCTTGCAGAGCGCCGAGAATTTCCAACTGGTGCGTAATCTCGCCAGCGTTCTCGGGGCGGAGTTCGGAGGATCGCGGCCGCTGGTGCAGAAAGGCTGGATCGGTTCCGACCGTCAAATCGGCCAGACCGGCAAGACCATTCGTCCCAAGCTTTATATCGCGGCCGGGATATCCGGCGCCATTCAACACCGCGTCGGCGTCGAAGGCGCCGACATGATCTTGGCGATCAACACCGACAAGAACGCGCCGATATTCGACTTCGCGCATCTTGGCGTCGTCACCGACGCCATCAGATTGTTGCCGGCGTTGACGGAGGCTTTCCGCAAACGCCTGTCGCCGCATAACCGCGATCGGCTTGCCGGCTGACCGTTCATCCGGATCGCAAGGAAGGAGCAGTCCCATGATCGAAGAGAAATTCGACGCGATCGTTATCGGGGCCGGCATGGCTGGCAACGCCGCCGCTTACACGATGGCGTCGCGCGGCCTAAAGGTGCTGCAGCTCGAACGCGGAGAATATCCGGGCTCGAAGAATGTGCAGGGCGGCATCCTCTACGCCGACATGCTCGAGAAGATCATCCCGAATTTTCGCGAAGAGGCGCCGTTGGAGCGCCATCTCGTCGAGCAACGCTTCTGGATGATGACCGACCGCTCGCACACCGGGCTGCAATATCGCTCCGACGACTTCAACGAAGAAAGTCCGAACCGATACACGATCATCCGCTCGCAGTTCGATCGCTGGTTCAACAAGGAAGCGCAGGCGAAGGGAACCATCGTCATCGCGGAGACCACGGTCACACAGCTTGTGAGCGACGCCTATGGCAAGGTGATCGGCGTTTCGACCGATCGCCGCGGCGGAACGATCTTCGCCGATGTCGTGGTGATCGCGGAAGGCGTCAATGGTTTGCTCGGCTCACGGGCGGGTCTTCGCGAAACGCCGAAAGCGGACCACGTAGCTCTCGCGGTCAAGGAAATGCATTTTCTACCGCGCGAAACGATCGACGCCAGATTCAATCTGCACGGCGACGAGGGCGTCGTTATCGAAGCCGCTGGAACCATCTCCAAGGGGATGACCGGCATGGGCTTCATATACACCAACAAGGAGAGTATTTCGGTCGGCATGGGGTGCCTGGTTTCGGACTTCGCGGGAACCACCGAAACGCCCTATGGCTTGCTGGAAGCTTTCAAGAAACACCCGTCGGTGGCGCCTTTGCTGGAGGGCTCGGAGGTGAAGGAATACGCCGCGCATCTCATTCCCGAGGGCGGCTACAAAACCATTCCCGAACTCTTTGGCGACGGCTGGGTCGTCGTCGGCGACGCCGCGCAGCTGAATAACGCGATCCACCGCGAAGGCTCCAATCTCGCGATGACCTCGGGCCGCTTCGCGGGCGAGGCGATCTTCCAGTTGAAGACGCGCCGGGAGCCGATGACGAAGCAAAATCTCGCGCTTTACAAAAAGTTGCTCGACGAAAGCTTCGTAATGAAGGATCTAAAGAAATACAAGGATATGCCCGCGCTGCTGCATACGCAGGCCAAGAACTACTTCCTCGCCTATCCCAAGCTGATGTCCAACGCGATGGAAAATTTCCTGCGCGTCGACGGCACGCCCAAAATCGACAAGGAAAAGGCGTCGATCCGCGCGTTCGTAAAGGAACGCAATTGGACGGGTCTGTTCGGCGACGCGGTGCGTTTGGCGCGCGCTTGGCGCTAACAAAGCGGCCCGGCTCGCCCCGGGCATTCAATCCCATGGCGACAGGAGAACGGTCATGTCCATACAGCCAGCGCGTGTCGAAGAAAAACTGTTCCAGAACCGATATCTCGTGGATGCCGGCAAGCCACATATCGTTATCGAGCCGCACAGCACGCCTTCGAAAAATCTCTTGGCGATGACGACGCTGTGTCCCGCCGGCTGCTATGCCGAGAATACCGCGGGACAAGTCGAGATCACGCCAGACGGCTGTCTGGAATGCGGCACCTGCCGGATTTTGTGCGAACCGTCCGGCGACATCGTTTGGAACTACCCGCGCGGCGGTTATGGCGTTCTGTTCAAGTTCGGCTGAGACGCCGTCGGTCGAGAACAATTCCTTCGTGGGCCGCGCGGCGCCGAATGGCGGCGCGTAGGGAGACAACCGGAAGAAGGAAGGCGCGCCAGGGCCAACGGTGTTTCAACTATCACCGCGATCCATTTCCGGAGTTCGGCGACATGACCGGCCTCCTCCTCGACGAACACCCTCGCGAGTGCTTTGATTTCGGGATCGGACGTCGTTTCAAGCATGTTCCTGTAATATACATGGCCCGCCGTGTCCGGCCTATTCGTATCTAGCCGCGCCCGTATTTTCATGTTCAAGCGGGCGGAGCGTTTCGCCGTCCACGGCGCCACCGCGCCTGGCTCCGCCGACGGATTCGCCGCGAAAGAATGGCCCCCGAATTGCGAGACTGGACGGCATCTCATCGCAATCGCGGATCAAAGCGTGGGCCCTAATGAAATTCTATATGGCGCCAGGATCCTGTTCGACTGGCATACACATTCTGCTCGAGGAAATAGGCCTGGTTTTCGAGGCCTATATCGTCAATCTCCCGAAGGGAGAGCATTTGACGCCCGAATATCTCGCCATCAATCCCAATGGGACAATTCCGACATTGCTTCGCGACGACGGCGTCGCGCTGACCGACTTCGTCTCCATCGCGACATGGCTGGCCGGCGCCTACCCTCGCCGAAAATTATTGCCTTCGGACCAAAGCGCGGCTGATGACGCCATGGAGACGTTGAACTTCTGCGCGCGTCACATCCACGGCGAGGGCTTTCGCCGCGTGTTCACGCCCGAGCGATATGTTTCAAAGCATCAAACCGTTGAGGCGATAAAGGCCGACGGGCGCAGGATCGCGGTCGAAGCGTTCGCGCTCGTCAACGATCGGCTCGACGGAAAGTCTTATGTCGCCGGCGCCTTTTCGATCGCCGACGCCGCGCTGTTCTATGTCGAGTTCTGGGCCGACAAAATCGGGATGGATTTGCCGGTCAATTGCCGCGCCCATTACGAGCTGATGCGGACGCGACCCGCGGTGCGGCAGGTGCTGGCGGAAGAGGGATATCATTGAGGCGGGGCATGTATGACAATCCACCAAGGCGATAGACTCCCAAGCGACATCAAAGGCTATCACCGGCGCACCAAACATGCGCCGAACCGCTATGCGCTCGGTCCGGCCTTTCTCGACTGGACTTCGCAACCCTCGCCCTATCGCTCCTTCGCGGGAAGTCCGCGGATCATGCTTCCGCTTCACGATGGCGCCGACACGCCTTCGTTTCCAGGTCCAGCGCCGCGCGCGGCGAAGCTCGATCGCGACGCCCTGGGTTTGTTTCTCGAACTCGCCTTCGGCCTCAGCGCCTGGAAGAGCGTCGAGGGATCGACCTGGGCGCTGCGCAACAATCCCTCGAGCGGCAATCTGCATCCGACGGAAGCCTGGGTGATTCTGGGAGCGGGCGATGTGGGCGCCGACACGGCGTCGCTCTATCATTACGCGCCGCTCGACCACGCGCTGGAAACCCGCGCCAGTTTCGCCGAGGCGGATCTGCTTCCGCCGGGCGGTTTTCTGCTCGCGCTCGGCTCCATTCCGTGGCGCGAGGCATGGAAGTACGGCGAGCGCGCCTTTCGCTATTGTCAGCTCGACGCCGGCCATGCGATCGGCGCGGCGGCTCAAGCCGCGGCCGCGCTCGGCTGGCGCGCGCATGTCCTGTGCGAGTCGTCCGACGACGAAATATCCGCGCTGCTTGGCCTCGCGCGGGACGACGCCGCGCATCGGCGCGAGCGCGAGCACCCCGAACTATTGGCCTGGATCGAAGTCGATCATTCACTCCCCGCGCCTTTCGACCTCCGCCGCATTATTGACGCGGCGCGCGTCTGGCATGGAGCGGCGAACCAGTTGAGCGACGATCACGACGGCTGGCCGCTCGTCGATCTCGCGTTTCAACTCTGCCGCAAGCCGCGCGGCGCAGGGGTAGCCGCGCCGCCGCGGAAGGCGTGTCAGCCCGCCGGCGCAAGCGGTCCATCCATCGCCGAGGTCGTGCGCGGGCGACGCAGCGCGCAACGCTTCGACGGAAAATCAACGCTCCCCCGCGCCGCGTTTTTCTCGATGCTGGCGGCGACAATGCCGGGCGCGGAGCCACTGCTCGACGCCTTCCCATGGCCGGCGGCGCTGACGCTCGTCTTGTTCGTCCACCGCGTCGAGGGCCTGGAGCCCGGACTTTATCTGCTGGCCCGAGACGCTCGTCTCGCCGGGCGATTGCGCGCGGCCTGTTCTGAAAATTTCGAATGGGCGCCGGTCGAGCCGAGCGACTTACCGTTGTTTCGCTTGCGAGCCGGCGACGCCCAACGCGATGCGACGCGGCTGGCTTGTCTCCAGGCTATTTCCGGCAAGGGCTGTTTCAGCGTCACGATGATCGCCGAATTCGACCGGACGCTCGACGCCGAGGGCGCCTTCGCATACCGGCGCCTGCATTGGGAGGCCGGGCTCATCGGACAGGCGCTCTATCTCGGCGCCAGCGCGAGCGGCTTCGCGGGAACTGGCATCGGCTGCTTCTTCGACGACGAGGTTCACGCTCTGCTGGGCCTCGCGGACGATCAAACCGCATTCCAGGATGTCTACCACTTCACGGTCGGCGCGCCGGTCGAAGACGCGCGCATTCTCACCTTTCCTCCCTATCCAGAAGAGAGACGGACACGGCGATGAACATTCAGATCGAACGGGCGCATGTCGAAGCCTTGATGGAGCGTTTCCCGGCGCATTCCGGTCTCGCGGAACAGTTGCGGTTCAGTGAGCGCGTCGAGGTCGACCTATCGCATCTCTCCAGCGAGGAACTCGACTTCCTGGAGGAGCGCTACCGGGGATCGGGGCCGGACATGCGCGCCAAGGCCGCGCAACTCGCCACTATTCGCGCCGCGCTGCTGATCGACGGCGTGAGATTCGAGCCGGGCGATCTCGAAATGGCGCTCCCGGCGCTCGTGCGGCATTTGACCACGAACGCCATTCGCGGCTGGCTGTTCACGGCGAGCGTCGCCAGCAAGCCCTTGCCTTATCTGGTGACGCGCTTCGACTATGTACCCTCCTCCAACGACGAAGCCGGCAAGATTCTGGTCGAACTCAAGGCCAACGCGAAAGGCGTGCTGCAATCCGCCGCCATCCGCATCATGGCCGCCGACGTCGCCGGCCGCACGATTAGCGAAATCCTCGCCGCCAAAGGCTTCTTGCGGGAAACCCCGGCTTTGATCGAGGCGTTCGACGCCGCGACCGACGTCTATTTCGATTGGCGCGGGCGCTACGGCGCGCAATTCACCGGCAGGGGAACGGGTTTCCACGCCGAAGACCCCAACGCCTCGCATCGCGACATGGACTGGTCGCGCAAGGACATTATCGTCTTGTCGACGAGCGGCGGCGACGCGCGACTCGTCAATGACGAAGGCGTTCTGTCGGCGCGCAGTCTGACGCTCGAATCGCCCGGCGACGTGCTCGGACATTTCGTCCGCAAGGCCGCCAAAAGCAACCGCTTCGCCGCCGAGGACGAAATCCTGGAGTTGCGCGAGCAAATCCCGCCGGAGCTTTTCACGCGCGTCCCCGTGCATCCCTATATTCTGATGTTCCATCTCGACTTGCATCACCATTTGTGGGTGCATGTCGACGAAATGGCGCCCTATCGCTACCAGCCCGAACTCAAGCAAAAGCTGGTGCTGCCGCCCGAGCAAACCGACCTCATCGACATATTGACCGCCGAAATGGATATGTTGATGGACGATATCGTCGCGGGAAAATCCGGCGGCACGACGGTGTTATGCGCGGGGCCGCCGGGCGTCGGCAAGACGCTGACGGCGGAAGTCTATTCGGAAATTATTCAGCGCCCGCTTTACCGCGTGCATTCCGGCCAGCTCGGACTCAACGTTTCGACGATGGAGACGGCGCTAAAGGAAATACTGACGCGCGCGCAGCGCTGGGGCGCGGTCATGCTGATCGACGAGGCAGATGTCTATATCAAGCGCCGCGACGATAACATCGCCATGAACGCCGTCGTCGGCGTGTTCTTGCGCGTGCTTGAATATTTCAACGGGCTGCTGTTTCTCACGACGAATCGCGTCGACGACATCGACGAAGCCATCGTTTCGCGCTGCATCGCGTTGATCAAATATTATCCGCCCGACGACGACGCGCGCCGGCGCATTTGGGGCGTCATGGCGGGGCAGTTCGATCTGTCGCTCGACAAGGAGCTCATTGACGACCTCGTCGCGACCTTCCCGGCGGCGACCGGGCGCGACATCAAGGGACTCGCGAAACTCGTGGCGAAATTTTGCCATCAAAAGCAGGTTCCGCCTGATATCGAGGTGTTCCGGCGTTGCGCCATCTTCCGCGGGCTCGATGTCGTCGGCGCGAAGGCTTTGGAGCCGGCGTAGCGCGCTTTCCGCTCGGATGGAATCATCCGAGCAATAAGAAAAACGCGCAACATCAAAATGCTGGAGCAAGTTCTGATCGCCGAAGTCTGTCAACTTTTGCGGAACTTGCTCTAGCGCTCACGCGCGCAAGGGCGCGCCCCTCTCGTCGAACAGAAGTTCGGTCGGTTCGTCGTCGCCCATGCTGATTCGCGCGCGCGAAAGAACGCCGTCGGCCCGATATTCATAAAGATGAGTCAGCTCGACCTCGCCGTAGACGAGTTTTTCGCAGGAGACGAGTCTGTCCGCTTCGTCGTAGACGGCTCGAAAATAGGTGTTGCGATTTTGGAGTTCGCTCGCGGCGAGCGGCGAGACGAGCCTGAGCGGCAAGCTCACCCCGCTGTAGGACAGGAAATAGCGGGGGCCGTTGGCGTTGGCGTTCATATCGGCTCTTTCCCGCGGCGGCCGCGATGATCACGGCGCCGTCACCGCATCCCCCGAGATCCGCGCCGCGCGCCTGTCGGCGATCCAGACAAGGATCGCATTAGGCTCGACGTGGCCGCCTTGGCCAAGAGCGGCTCCAACGACCGCCATCGTGATCGAGCGCTCTTAATCCGCCCGAGAGGCTTCGCCGGCGGCGAAATACGCGCATTACTGGAAATCTGGAGCGGGCGAAGGGATTCGAACCCTCGACCCCAACCTTGGCAAGGTTGCAATCCGGCATTTCTGGCCCTTTCTCTTGCTTACCCGACGCACAAAAGCCGTTGACTGCAAGAGATTTCCCCTTTACCCGTCTTTCTGACAATATCCTGAGTTTACCCCCGCGTGCTTACCTATTGCTTACCCGAGGGGTTAACATGGCCTCGATAAAGGCCAAAATCACTAAGCGACTTATCGATTCGCTTAAGCCGGTTCCCGACGAAGACTTATTCGTCTGGGACACGGAACTTCGCCGCTATGCCCTGAGAATGAAACCCAGCGGCGCGGCTTCCTACCTAATCCTTTACCGCGCGGCGGGGCGCCGCCAACGGATGCACACATTCGCCCGCGTCGGAACGATCACCCCGGAGGAGGCGAAGGCCAAGGCCCGTCGACTGCTTGCGGAAGTGGATGACGGCGGCGACCCAGGCCAGCGGCGCGCCGAAGACGGTATGGCGATCACTGTCGCGGAGGTTTGCCAAAGATATCTCGAAGCGGCCCGCGCGGGCCTCGTGGTCACGAATCGCCGCAAGCCGAAGAGCCCCTCGACACTCGCCGTAGACGAGGGGCGAATCGCGCGCCACATCATACCCTTGATCGGGAAGCACATCGCCAACATGCTCGCCGACCGCGCGGACATCATTCAGAAAATGCACGATGACATCGCGGGCGGGAAGACCGCCGCGACGATAAAGACTAAGAGCCTGACCTAAAATTGG
>PLZT01000678.1 GCA_003152255.1 Methylocystaceae bacterium
GATATAGAGACCGTCGATCTGGCCAGGAGCGCCGGCGCGGTCGGCGCCATTTTCGCCGCGCCCATCACCGCCCCCTCCAATCACCGCGCGCAAGGGCATCTCGCCAATTGGCTCGCCGCGCGCGGGATCATCGGGCTTTACGGCATCGACACGCGCGCGCTGACGACGCTCATTCGCGACAAGGGCATGCCCAACGCCGTGATCGCTCATGCCGCGGACGGCAAATTCGACATCGACGCCTTGCGCGCCAAGGCCGCGGCCTGGGCCGGCATCGACGGCATGGATCTGGTGCCGACCGTGGGCGCGACGCAAAACTTCGACTGGCGCGAGACCAGTTGGCGGCTCGGCGAGGGATATGGCGTGCGCGAGGGCGCGGGCGGGTTCCGCGTGGTCGCCATCGACTATGGCGTCAAGCGCAATATACTGCGCCTGCTGGCGGACGCCGGCTGCGAGGTCGTGGTCGCTCCGGCGACGGCGACGGCGCGGGACATATTGGCGTTGCGTCCCGACGGCGTGTTTTTATCGAACGGTCCCGGCGATCCCGCCGAAACGGGCAAATACGCCGTGCCGGTGATCCGCGACCTGCTGGAGAGCAAGATCCCGACCTTCGGCATTTGCCTGGGGCATCAGATGATGGCGCTGGCGGTCGGCGCCAAGACGAAGAAAATGCCGCAAGGGCATCACGGAGCCAATCATCCGGTCAAGGATTTCACGACCGGCAAGGTCGAGATCGTCTCGATGAACCACGGTTTCGCGGTGGATCGCGACAGCCTGCCGGCCAACGCCAGGGAGACGCACCGCTCGCTGTTCGACGGCTCCAATTGCGGCATCGCGCTGACCGACCGTCCGGCCTTTTCGGTGCAGCACCATCCCGAGGCCTCGCCCGGCCCGCAGGACAGCCACTATCTCTTCGAGCGCTTCGTCGATCTGATGGCGAAGGCTAAGGTCAAGGCGGCGTAATCTGTCGACACTCCTTCATGCAAAAGGCCGCCCGAAGGCGGCCCCAGCATGATCGTCGATCCGAACCCTCGCCGCGTTGGGCGAGGCGAAATCAGCAGCCGCAGGCCTTTTCGCAGACCTTCTTGTCTTCCGCGGACTCTTTCTTCACTTCGGCGCTGTTTTTGCCTTCCTTATAGGCTTGGCTCGCCTTGATATAGGTGTCGTCGCAGTTCTGCATGCAGCGAGCCTGCTTGTCGTCATCCTTGATGTCGCAGCTGATGCGCTGAACAGAGCTGCTCGTCGGAGCGCTGCGGTCGAAGGCCAGGCTCGGGCCGGCCACGCCAGCCAGGATCGCGATAGCCGTCACAAAGGCGCTTATTTTCATCGTTGGGATTCCTCTTACTACCGTAGGGTTGTTGTTTTTCTTGTGGGACAATTATCGGCCATCCACGAGGTGGGAGCCAAAACTCCACACGAAATCATGGGATTCTTTTTCGACCGGCTTGTCAAGCAGAGGCGCGCGCGACGGTTCGCGACAAATATGCTGGACGCCTAGAAAAACCTGCTATCGCGCGTCTTCGCGGGGCGAAGATTTTTCTCTCGGTTTTGTCCGTGGCGCGGGTGACGAAAGCCGTCGCCTATATTCGCGGCGAACAGATTAAACGAGACCGTTTAGGCGCGGATTGAGTCGCTTTCGCGACAGTTCGTCGGCGGGCTGATCATGGCCCGCCGACGCGCTACACTTTAGGGAACGATGATTCGATAGAGGAGCCTCGATGTCCTACCGCGCGCCGCTCGACGACATGCTTTTCGCGCTCCGGCTGGCCGCTGGCGACGGGGCGCTCGGCGCGAACGGGCTTTACGCCGATCTTGGCGACGGCGTCGCGGAGGCGACCTTGGCCGAGGCGGCGAAATTCGCGCAAGAACAATTGCTCCCGCTCGACAGGATCGGCGATCGCGCCGGCGCGCGCTTTTTCGATGGGGCGGTGACGACGCCGCCCGGCTGGCGCGACGCCTATGCGCAATGGATCGCCGGCGGCTGGAATTCGCTCGCGGCGGCGCCCGAATATGGCGGGCTCGGGCTGCCGGCCATCCTCAACGCCGCCTGTACGGAGATCTGGAACGCCGCCAACATGGCCTTCGCGCTCTGCCCCCTGCTGGGCCAGGGAGCCATCGAGGCGATCGAGGCCCACGCCAGCGACGCGCTGAAGGACATCTATCTCGGCCGGCTCATTTCCGGCGAATGGACCGCCACGATGAATCTGACCGAGCCGCAGGCGGGTTCCGATCTTGCCTTGCTGCGCGCCAGGGCCGAGCGCAATGACGACGGGTCATATCGCTTGTTTGGGCAAAAAATCTTCATCACCTATGGCGAGCACGATTTATCCGACAATATCGTGCATCTCGTGCTGGCGCGGCTGCCCGGCGCGCCGCCCGGCACGCGCGGCATCTCGCTGTTTCTGGCCCCAAAATTTCTGCCCGACGCCTCGGGCGGCTTCACCCGCCGCAATGATCTGCGCTGCGCCGGGATCGAGCACAAGCTCGGCGTCAACGGCTCGCCCACCTGCACCATGGTCTATGGCGACGCCGGCGGCGCGACCGCTTTTCTTGTCGGCGAGGAGAACAAGGGCCTCGCCTGCATGTTCACGATGATGAACAACGCAAGGCTGGCGGTCGGTCTCCAGGGCGTCGCGCTGGCCGAGCGGGCGACGCAGCAAGCGCTCGCCTATGCGCGCGAGCGCCGGCAGGGGCGGGGCCAAAGCGGCGAGGCGGCGGCGCCGATCGTTGAACATCCCGACGTGGCGCGCATGTGTTTGACCATGACCGCCCTAACCCAGGCCGCGCGGGCGATCTGCTACGAAACGGCTGTTTCGCTCGACCGCGCCAAGCGCGAGGCCGATCCGGCGCAGGCGTCGCGGGAGCGTGAGCGGGCGGGCCTGCTGACGCCCGTCGCCAAGGCCTTTTCCACCGACATCGGCAATGAGGTGGCGTCGCTGGGCGTGCAGGTTTTCGGCGGCATGGGCTTTATCGAGGAGGCCGGCGCGTCGCAATTGCTGCGCGACGTGCGAATCGCCGCGATCTATGAAGGCACCAACGGCATTCAGGCGATCGACCTCGTGACGCGCAAGCTGAAACTCTCCGGCGGCGCCGCGCTGACCCGCGAGATCGACGACATGCGCGCGAGCGCCGAAAGCGCGGCGGAATTCGGCGCGCTGCGCGAAGCGGTCGCGGCCTTCGAGAGCGCGAGCCGTTTCATGGAGAGCGCCGCGCCGCGCGTGGCGCTCTCCGGCGCCACGCCCTATCTGCGGCTGTTCGCGCTGGCGCGCGGCGGAACGCTGCTCGCCAAGGGCGCGGCCTCGGGCGAGCCCAGGCGCATCGCCATCGCGCGCTTTTTCGCCGACAATCTCGCGGTCGCGGCGCCGGGCCTCGCGAAGGTCGTGACGGCGGGGGCAACGTCCACGCTCGAAGGCGGCGCGGCGTTGGAGGCGTAGCCAGCCTGCTGTCGTCACCGTTTCAAGACAAACGACGCCATCACCGGCGCGTGTAGCGAGCCAAGGATCGGCTCTCGCGCGGTGACTTCATCCTGCAATCCCTCGTTCAATATGACGACGGAGGAACAGGCGGCCGCCAGCGCCGGCGACGCGAGAATGTGATCGAGCAGAATTTTTCGTCCGCCATGCACGACGGAGAAACGGCGCGTTTCGTCGACCCGCTCGGCGAGCGGAACCAGGATTCGGGGCATTGTCTGCGGCGTATCCTCGTCGCGGGCGCCGCGCAGGATTCGCATGGGCGCGTCATGTTCCCGCGAATTAAGGTCGCCACAGACGACGATGCCCGCCGCCGGGTCCGCGTCGAACAAGCGTTCCACGAATAGCCGCGCCTCGAGCGCCTGGCCCTCCCGTTTCTGGGCGGCGAGGAACTGTCCCTCGACGAAGCTTCGGCTCGAACCGTCGCCTGTCGCCCCATCCGCTTGAAGCGGAACCGCGCGCGGCGCGCGAAGATGCAAATTGATTATGTGCAGAGGCGCGCCGTCTGGAGCCGCGATGCAGGCGTAAAGAAGCGGCCGGTCCCAGGCGACTTCCACCGGTCCTTGCGTCGAACGGCCCTCGGCGGGCGGCGTCCAGCTCCATTTCGCGACGATGTCGTGAAACAGTTGGCGCTGCTCGATGATCGGCCAGCGGCTCGCGATAACGAGATTGTGGACATCCGCGGGCGCGGCCGTTCCCGGCCTCACGCTTGTCGCGCGATGGTAGCCCTCGTAAGGGCCGCCGGCGAAGAGCCGATCGAGCGCGAGAAAACGCCTGCCGTCGTGGTCCGCCGATTTCTGCGCGTTGATTTCCTGCAAGCAAAGAATATCGGCCGCGAGTTCGTTCAATAGCGGTTTTAGAACGCCAAGACGGCGCTCGAAAACGGCGCGGCGTGTGGCTGAGTAGTCAAGATTTTCGAGATTGAATGTCGCGAGACGAAACTGGTTGGCCATTTCCATAGCCTAGCGCGTTTTCGAGCGAAGTGGAGACCTAGCGCTCTATTTGAAACGCTCCAATAGCGGCCGAACGGGACTTTCCCCGTTCCGTGGCGACTCGGCTCTCGCGGCGCCATAAGTCGGGCGCGCCGCGTCGCTGGGCGCGAATCCTGATCGCAATGAGTTGATTTTCTTGGCGCTCCCTAGGGGAATCGAACCCCTGTTTTCGCCGTGAGAGGGCGACGTCCTAGACCGCTAGACGAAGGGAGCGTGACGCGACGTTCTATAGACCGCCGCATCTGAAGTGGCAAGCGTGCCGCGAGCCTTTAAAGCGCCGCGCGGCGCCTTAAAAATTGGCTCTTCTGCAATTTTTG
>PLZT01000127.1 GCA_003152255.1 Methylocystaceae bacterium
AAATCAATATCTTACGCTACATCCGTCAGCCCAAAATCAAGCCCCCGGTGAATAAGACGGGTTAGTCGTCTTGCTCGAATTTCTTTAACTCTTGGTCCCGCAAATCCGTCATTCTCATGATGCAGTCCCCATAGATGAGGCTCTGCATCGAGCCCTCAGCCATCCCCTCATTTTTCGTCGCGGGTCTTTTGCAACCTTAGGTGCAAATTTGGATTGAGAAATACTCGCTTTGCGAGTCTTGCG
The DNA here is from genome assembly GCA_003152255.1 of Methylocystaceae bacterium. Next base: position 244 of record PLZT01000127.1, read on the forward strand.
GCGCGGGAACTTCGTTTTGCAGTCATCGTTGGTGAGGGCGTGCCCTGCCAACTTGCCCTTTCGTCCACCCAATTCTACAGTCGAAGGGCCAAAAAGCGCCAAAATCGGCCTCGTTTAAAAATGCGGGGATTCCTGAGGGCGAGACCACTTAAGGCATAATTTCAAATATAAGTACGTCTGGAACCTGCCCTACCTCATCACACTTCGCATCAACTTTTGGAGAAAGACCTGATAATACTATACGGCGACCATCGTTCAGCGACCGCCCTTGTACTTCATACGGCAAAGGGCCGCACTTTTTATTAAATACATACGCGTGACCTTCAATTTTATCACCATCTTTAGTCCCAAGAAAAAGCATTGTTTCTGTGCGAACGCCGACCGCCATCAGCTCTTTTCGAGGCTTTAAATAATCAATCTCTAGGTTACCATCATTATCATCAAGTGACATGACGGAACCGTTGTGCATCCATTGACTGATTTTACTCTCCTGCTGAAACGATTCCGTTATTTTTTCGTCAGGACAACGATACACAATCTCTTGATTGACACTTGCATTCACCGGATTCTTACCCACCCATAACCCGAACCTAAGCCTAATCTGATTTGCAGAGAGCATCCGGACCTCAACCTTTTGAAACCAACGAGAACGGCTACCTTCTTTAAAACAATCAATATTAAGGTCAAGCCCATCTCCACGATTAAGAACATCTTGAATAAGGCAATCCATTTCATAGAAAAAAATATATTTCTTAGTGAATCTATACATCATATGTTGGTCAGGAGTCGACCCAACTGGTATTTCACACGTTTTTCTATCCGGCGAGTCTGACCATTTTCCTATAATTTCATCTAGACCTTGCGCACAGCTTATGCCGACGAAAAGCATCATGCTGAAAAACGCAGAAAACCACGATCCAAGATTCCACATTAGCGAACGACTACGAAAGCGTGGAGGCCCTTCACGGGACATCGTAAGCTCTTCCATATCGTGGCCCCTATCTAAAGCATGGACCATGAGCGATGACCTCGCCCATCGTTGAGTGGGCATCAAATCCACCCTATCGGCTCCGTCTCGGAACATAAACCCCACCCATATTTCCCCCGCCCTCTCGATAACCCCTANNCGACTCAAGACCCACAAGCAGTTGCCGCGCTCGAAGCGCTGCCCTCGCCGAGCGAAAGGGGATGGCCACTTGAGCGAACCAGCATCTTTTCCAACCGGTAAAGGCTGCGGAGACTCCCAATACGCGACGCCCGCTTCTGGATTTTCAATATCAAGCGGGACATCGCCACCGAACCCGTGGCCCCCGCCATGAGCGAAACGCCATCGAACGCGGCGGCGCAAACCGCCCACAATCGCCAATCCGCAATCCCAAGAGGTCGCCAGCATACGGGTAACGTGCTACAATACCAACTGTGTAACCACGCGGCGCACGGTTGATTTGCGAGGCTTCCGTCTGACACAATACGCCTTATTCTGTCTCGTTGAAACTGCGGGGGACTTGCATCTTGGCGAGAAGAAAAGCCGAATTTGGGCCGCTCGCCACGCTCCGGTCAGAGACTTGCGAGCCGGCAGCCGGCGTGCCGACGACTTGGAGTTGCCAAAAAGCCGCCAAACGCAATGATCTCTGCTTCGCCGCTGCCAGCATCCGGTGCATTTCAGTTGTAATGACCGGTCTTATTTTCGGCTTCTGCGGCGTCTGTCGGGCAGCGGAGCAAGACACTGACGACGCAGCTTACGAAGCACTCCTGAACTTTGCGACCATCGCCTCCATGGAGGCAACAAAAACAAGCTGCTCTGTCGCGGCTGTTGCAGACTTCGACGCTTACACGCCGCACCTCGTCACGTTTCGTGAGAAATGGCTGAACAAAGATTACTCTGTTGACTTCTACAACCAGGGAAGAAAACAGGTATTCGTTTATACAATATTGAAACGATATGCAGAGCTAATTACGGAAGGGCTATACCAGAATCATAAGGAGCAGATTGCGGAAAGTTGCTCGTTCAAGATTGATGTAAAAGCGTTTGATAAGTACGGGAAAATACAATTCTATCCTGCCATAACTTGGGCGTTCACTTTAAGCCTCGCAAAAAGTATCGCCTGGGAAAACTTTGACCCGAGGAATTTCCAAGAAGTCGCAATAAACTACAAGCTTTCCCCGGAAATGAGCGATTGGCTTTCGGATGAACCTGATATGGCGGCCAACAAAGGGGCAAGCGATAAAAATATGCTCAGCTGCGATCCAAAATACCTCAAAGCAAACGCCACATTCATTCGCGCCACCGTCCACTGTAAGCGCGATTACATGGACACTCCGGCGGGGTTTTACGCGCTTGCCATGTCTCGACAATGCGCGGCTATGCCCGAAGCAGAGCTCCGTGCCATCGCCAAAGCCGCAATGGTCGAGCTCGACGACATTGCGAAAAGGAAAGGCAAGGCTGCCGCATGCAAGTGGGTTGATGATCTTGAGAAGGAAATTGTTAGAGACGTAGTAAAATGACACGAGCTGTCATATTGGCTCTCGCCGCCTTTGTGGGCGTTAGCCCCTCGGCGGAAGCTGCGCCCACATGGTTCTTCAAGGGAAGATGCGAAGACTCCCGCGTTAAACGCGGATCGCTTTCAGAAGATCTTACCATCCAAGCTGGTGAGAGAATTAACTGCGATATTGCAATCCTCACAAAATTTAAAAACGGACGAGTTCTCATGCAGTTTCACACGGGAACGGGGGTCTTGGGCTTTGCTGGGCCGTTTTTAAATGAGACCACGGACGATACGACCTACCTGCCGATCGACAAGATTTACCCGGTACGCGACTTGGGATTAAGCGCCGACGAAATACTGAAAAATAGCGCTTCCGGGGAGGGGGTAATCGTCGATGGCGTAGATGGGATTTGCACCCTAAATGGCTCGAACTTCAAGCATGTTAGAAAAATAAAGTGCATCGCCAAGCACGAAATTGCGCAGCATAAAAGCGTCTATTCCGTCACAATCGATGTAAGCCGCGTGACGAGGCACGAGCTTCCGGGCCTGTGATTTCCGACGGGCAAAATGGGCTTGCCGACAGTTCTTAAATACGCCCACAATGGCTTAGGTAATTGTCTGAAAAGCCATTAATACAGCATTCCTTGCTTCGCTATATCAGAATCTCGCGTCAGAATCCACCGCCTGTCTTTCTGCCAGATGTAGCGTTTATTTCTTGCAAGTATTTCCGGCGGCGAGGCTCATAAATGCCATCCAGTCGCCTCCATCCTTATTATTATCCGGGTTGCCCCCGGTAGTCATGTCTATGAAGTTAAGTATCCGGAGACGGGCCGTTTCAACATCCATCGCCAGCAAACATATCGCCATATCATGCGTTTGCATGTCTCTCTGCGTCTTTAAACCGTATATCAAACTTTGATTATATATATTGCATTTGTCCCTAGATATTTGATTTTTTTGCGAGCACATCGTGTAGAGGGCCTGGGTAGTAAACGGACCAGTGTAGTCTTTGATATCGTTGCCCGCACGAGCACCCGAAGCCGGTCCCAGGCAAAGGCTGACCCGCACAATTGTCTTACACACAATTTGTCTCATGAGATGTTGCCTTCTAGAACAGACAGTCCCCCAGGGCCGTTCTTGAGAAATTAATCCCCCTTGACGCCGCTTACAACATCTGGATTGCGATAACGTTCGGATTCAGAATCCTTGAGCCAACACCATCGTCTTGGCAGGATGTACGAGTATGCAACGCAGCGGTCGTCGCGATTACAGAAATATTGGCATTCATCAAGGGTTACACCCTTCCGGTCATCATAATCCCCGCCATGGAAATCAAGTCCATAGAAACGGTCAAAGGAAGCGGCGATGGCTGGGAGCGAAAGAAAATACACAGCCACTACTAACAGCCCCGAAAGCGTAAACTTTACCATTACGCAAGCCCCCTTCTTGATCGCGGGAGGATAGATTTATAAGCCAACAATCCCCGGGTGGCGCCGTGTTGAGAACAATCTGCCTTCGTTCGGCTTTCTTGACCTTGGAATTTTAAAGCGTTCCACTCCCAACAGCCGCCGCTTGAGTTTGAACCGGCATGGCGACGCAGGATAAGGCAGGATAAGAATTGACGGATGCTAAGGGCTACCCTCACCGCAGCAACAATGCTCAGCCTAATAGCCTTTGTCGCAAATGCGCAAGCAATTTCGCCAGATGCTCTCGTTCGCGCCTATCCAGCCCAAATCACTAGCCGCGACGACGCGGGGATCATATGGCGCGACGAAACGAGACAAAATCTCTCGGACGGCAAGCCTGACAAAAGCTACGACGAGAAACTGAAAAACGCCTCTCTGCTCGACCAGCTTAGCCTTCCCTATCCCAAGGGCGCGCTGACAAAACCGCCCGGGCCGCTGGACGATCCAGGCCGTTTCCGCAATACGGCTTTCTTCGACAAAATGTATGGCGATTGCGACAAGGGCGAAACGCAAAAGCACCTAACCGATATTCCCTGGTTCAATGGTTCGGTGCGCGTTACCACAATCAACGGCGTCGCGGACAAATTGCGTGCCATTGCGCAGGAGATCGGTCGACTGCCCCAAAACCTCAAGCGCTATGCCTATCCGAGTGCCGGCGCATTCAATTGCCGCGTGGTAAAAGATACCGGCAAGCGTAGCATGCACGCCTATGGGGCGGCGATCGATCTCAACACCGCCTTCTCCGATTACTGGCTTTGGCGCAAAGGCGGTTACCGCAATCGGATTCCATACGAAATCGTGGAGATATTCGAACGGCATGGATTCATTTGGGGCGGCAAGTGGGGGCATTTTGACACGATGCACTTCGAATACCGGCCCGAACTGTTCGACACAGCGACGGACGTAGATGTGACAAAACGACACGGCGATTGAAAGGGATGGCGCAGATCATCACGTAACACCAATTATAGGAGTTTTCTCATGAAAACACAGAAGATTTTCGCGGCGCTTAGCCTTATCGGCGCGATAGGCGCGGGATCGATCGGGGCCGGAGCGCCGCTCCGGCGTCCGCGCAGGAGCCGGCTTACATGTCTTGCGAGGAGCTTTGGTATGCGCGCAACGAGATATACGCGCAACGGTTATTGCTTCAACACGGACCGTGCACGGTCTGTGTTCGGAGGTGGCTGTTTCCCACCTTACGGGCGGCTAAGTGGTTGGGAGAAAAGCTACGTTAATCAACTTCAAATGTGGGAGCGCCGCAAGGGCTGCTGAGCTGCGCATGCGGGCCAAAATTGCGCAGTTCAACAAGGATAGCCCATGAAATCGATCCGTCTAAGAACATGCCTTCTACTTGCGTTCAGCACCGTCATAGTTAGCTACGCCGAGGCAGCCGCAACCTGTGTCGACGCCGCGTCGCCGTCCACGCTCGTCTTCGAAGGCATTCTCAGACACAAAATATTCGCCGGTCCGCCCGGGTTCGAGGACGTTCGCAAGGGTGACATGCCCGAACCGACTTACATCCTCGAACTTGACGAACCAGCCTGTGCGCGCAACGACGAATTCATAGACGACCGCACTAGGTTCGAGACGATCCACCTCACCTACGACCAGACGACATCGGAAGGTAAGCGTCTGAAAGAGCAGCTTCGGCAGAGCTGGCTCCGGTTGTCTGA
>PLZT01000273.1:0-274 GCA_003152255.1 Methylocystaceae bacterium
AGCGGACTTGCGAATGGTGACGCTTCCGGGCGATCCCGATTAGGAAATTGATCTACTCCGCAGCCCAGCCCCTCTCTGGCTTTCTCAAGTAGGAGGGTCCACGCTATGCCTCAGGCCAAACGATCTCGTTCTCGGCGGGATTTGCCCCCGGTTCACCCAGCCGCCGCAGCGATCGATATCGGCGCCACCATTCACGTGGCCGCCGTCGGCCCGGATTGCGACAAAGAGCCGGTCCGGACGTTCCAAACTTTCACCGATGATCTTCATCGGCTGG
>PLZT01000273.1:293-6079 GCA_003152255.1 Methylocystaceae bacterium
CCGAAATGGCGGCTCTGCGCGCTTACCTGCGACAGCGCGAGCGCCTGCTGGACTATGCGGCGGCGCATATCCAGCACATGCAGAAGGCGCTGACGCAGATGAACCTTCAACTCCATCATGTCGTATCCGACATTACGGGTGTCACGGGTATGCTGATCATCCGGGCGATCGTCCGCACCGGTGAGCGCGCCTTTCAGCGGTTCCGGTGTCATTGGCTTTGCGGGGCTCTCGGTCATCGGCTGCTCGCTCTCTGGTCGGACCTGTCGGGTCTGTCAGTCGCTCAGCTTGGTCAACGCCGAGCCCTTGTGGGCGGCAATATGGTCGGTCTTGCTGCTCTTGATCTCGTATTGCGGCGACTCGGGGCTCGCGTGATGCGTGTGGCCCTTGTAATCGAAGTCGTGGGTATGAACCCGGATGATCGTGCCGCTGACGCGACCGGCTTCCGAGTTCCACCCGACCCGATCTCCCACCTTGAATCGCTCAGGCATCGGCGTTTCTCCTGATGGCCTTTGCTCGACCATTGGGTTCCTTTACTCAAAGGTACGTAAAGCGACATGGCTCTGCCTAGAAAATCGCTGAACCCCCGCTGTTTACGGGGTTTTCGTTCCCCCCATTTGAGCGTGCGATTTCAGGACGATTTTTGGGGGTGGGATGCCGACCGAATCCCGGAGCTTTTCATCGGAGAAGTCGTACTCCCCGAGCAGGTTGATGTGCTCCCATGAGATGACGGAGTGGTTGGCGACGGCGGCGCGGATCTCCCCTCTGAGTTCGTTGGTGGAGGCCTGACTGAGGCGATGCTCAAGCAGCAGGTAATTCCAGCAGACGATGGCGTTCTTGATGAGGCGATTGCAGGTCTCGGCGATCTCCTGCTCCTCCTTGTCTCCGGTGCTGAATTCACGCGGGTTGCCGACGGCGATCGCGCGAGTGAACCGATTACCGAGTTCGATCCTGTTAAGCAGGTTCTCGATCGCCATGCGCAATTCGACATCATCAATGTAACGCAGGATGAACATGGATTTGATGATCCGGCCGAACGCCTTGAGAGCGGTATAAAGGCTGTGCTGTCTGGAGTAGGAATTCAGCTGTTATTCGGCGTGCAAAATTGACCCCCATATGAGGGGAATCGGCGTCCAAAATTGACCCCCTCCAGTGTGGTTTAGACAGTCTGCTCGTTGTGGTTGAACGAGCAGGCGGTGGGGGATGTTGATAGTGGAGACGATAGGCCGGATCCGGCGCGAGCATTTCGTCAAAGGCAAGACGATCAAGGAGATCGTTCGCGATCTGGGCATTTCAAGGAACACCGTCCGTAAGGCGTTGCGCTCGGAGGAGACGTCGTTTGGTTACGGGCGCGATACGCAACCGCTGCCTAAGCTCGGACCTTGGTCCAAAAAGCTCGACGATTTGCTGGGGACGAACGCGAAGAAGCTGGCGCGAGAGCGGCTGACTTTGATCCGCGTTTTCGAGGACTTGCGCGGACTTGGCTATGAAGGCGGCTATGACGCCGTGCGGCGCTATGCGCGGGACTCGTGGCGCTGGGCGCGTTTTTCGGGGCTGGGGGCAACTTCACTTTCCGGAAGTGAAGTTGCGGCGCCAGCGACGCCCTACGCCTTCTCGCCCTGCCGAAGGAACCAATTAAGCCGGCGCTGGGCGCGCTTCAGGATCGCCAGGGCGGATCGTTCAAGCCCACGATCCCCCCGCGCCTTCGCCGCTATGCGCAAAGCATCCGCGCGCTCGATAATCTCGCGGAGCTTCGCGGGCTGGGCTTCGGCGATTTCCTGATATGAGACCGTCAATAGAATTTCCCGCCGTTCGCCTCGCGGAAAATGCGTGCGAGGGCGTCCGCGCTTCGTGGGCGCTTCGGTTACGGAGCCATCGGGGGAGAGCGCGAGGGTCACGGCGAGGAAGATAGACTTCGCGGCGGCAACGTCAAGAAAATGCGGGCGATTGCGGCAAAGACCACGGCGGCGACGACTCCGACGACCTCGCATGGGACGCGAATTTCTGGCGGCGCGACATGACGCGCGATGCGAAGATCATGCTTTACGCGAAACGATACCCGGAGCGAGAAAAGGGTGGGCGAGGCAAGCGATCGGATAAACTAGCCGGAATCTCGGCTAGTTTCGGGATTAGTGTAAGCCGCGCCAAGGAACTGCTTTCCAATGCCCGCAAGGTCGATGCGTTCCTGCCGAAGATCGCCGACGAAGTGATCGCTGGCGAGCTGCTCAAGAAAATGGAAAAGGCGAAAGGCGCGCGCGAGCCCGGAACCAAACGCGGCACGACGCCCTCTAATGATACGAGGGCGTCGCCAAAAACCATCGCCGATCTTGGCGTCACATCTCAAGAGTCGTCGGACTTCCAAAAGCTCGCCGACGTGCCTCAAGCCGAGTTCGAACGCTTTTCGCCTTCGCCTCTTGCCGCTTGAACCACGCAAGCCTTCGCTCGCCGCGCTCGATGATCGCCAAGGCGTCGCGTTGAAGCCCACGATCCCCGCGCATCTTCGCCGCGACGCGCAAAGCATCCGCGCGGGCGATAATGGTCTGCAACTTCGTGGGCTGGGCTCCGGCGATCTCGGCATAGGCGATAACGAGCATGGTTTCGCGACGCTCGCCCCGCGGAAAATGCGTGCGAGGTCTGCCAGGCTTTTTCCGGTCGATTATGCCGCCGTCTATTGTGGGCATTAGCATGCGAGGAAAATACGCCTCGCGCGTCGGCGGCGTCAAGAAAATGCGGGCGCTGGCGGCTTCTCGACCCCCGGCGCGCATGGTAGGATCGCGCCATGAGCCAAGAGCCACAAAAGCAGGAAAGCCCGGAGCCGCTAACCGTCGACGAAATGAAGGCGGACCTGGAGAAGGCGGGCTACGGCGACCTGCTGAAGCGATTCCTGGCGCAGCGCCCGGACTTCACGGAACAGGAAGCGGTGGAACACTTCCGCGCCTTCTATTGATTTACCCGGTAAAGAATTGGCTGGCGTTAATGTCGAGCGCCGCCATCTGACAAAAGCCAAATCGCGATGGCCACCGCGATGGTGTATCCGGAGAAAAGCAGAGCAGGCCGAGGGAACGCAAATTCCTTAGAAACTAAGGAAATTAACAGCGGGGTGCTCTCGCAATGCCGCAAAATCCTTCGCCATTTACCTGCCGTCGCTGATTCCGTGATCGCGCGACGGATGACGTTCGCTGAAGGCTGTCGGTTGTGCCAAGTCGAAGAGGGGAGAATCGCGGCTGAAGCCGCGAAGATGCATCGGCTTCTCGTCGAAGCGCCGCATTGGCTCGAAGAGGTGCGTAAGGAAGGTCTCAGTTTTCCCTGATACCTTCGGCCGGCGCCCTCACCGTCGCTTGAACGCCTCGCTTGCGATCTGACGCGCCCATCGCTCCCGGCGCTTTTCCTCGGCCTTCGCCTTGTCGACGACGATCGATCCCGGCAATCGATCGGCGGCGATCGGCATGAACGTGGAGGATGTGTATGCGCAGAACCGGCGGCTATGGGTGCGCTTGCGCGAGAAGGGCGGCAAGCAGCACGCCATGCCGTGCCATCACAATTTAGAGGCCTACCTGCACGAATATATCGACGGCGCGGGGCTGGTGACCGATCCGAAGGCGTTGCTGTTTCAGACCTACAGCCGCGCGACCGGGCAGCTTGCCGGCAACCCCCTGCCCCAAGCGAACGCTTATGCGATGATTCAGCGCCGTGCCAAATCCGCTGGCATCACCACGCGCGTCGGCAACCACACCTTTCGCGCGACGGGCGTCACCGCTTACCTGAAGAACGGCGGCACGTTGGAGCGCGCCGCGCAGATGGCGAACCATGCCAGTACACGCACGACGCAGCTTTACGATCGTCGCGCCGAGGAAGTCACGCTCGACGAGGTGGAGCGGATACTCGTTTGAGTCTGCGGGGCGCGGCTATCACGCAGCAACTGGCCGAGCGGAAGCGACGGCGCGGATATGGGGATGTAGGGTTTTGATTTTCGCCTGGAGGAAGGGGACGAGGTAAATGACCCGCAATGAGGCACTGGCGCTCTATCGCCCAATCCGCGCGACCATCAGGCGCATTATAAGCTTGGCCGTGCCCGCCTGCGACCGCGCTGACTTTATGAGAGCCGCGAAGCAGCTTGGCCTCTGGGCCGATGGAGCCATAGTTTCTCCTGATGATAAGGCAACAGAGATGCTCGGCGATGTCGCGCTGTTCGAACCGAACCAACGTGGTCGCCGTGCGTTTGATCGTTTTCTTTCAGGGCGGGCGCGGGAACTCGACGCCGCCGATTCTGAACTCGCCCAACGGATGGGGAAAGTGTTCTTCTCTTTGTTTCGCTGCACGGGTAAACACGAGACGGCAGGAGTTTGGCTTGATGATCTTCTCGATGGAAACCGAAGGCTTTGGCTGATGGATGAGGCCATGGAGGCAACTGCCCCCACGGGGATGACTTTTGGCGCGCGCCTGTTCGACGCGGGCGCATTTCATGCCGGGTTCGGCATCGTCGCACCTACGAATGAAGAGACAATCGACTTCAGTGTGAAGGGTAAGACGCTCAACGGCCGCCTACCATTCCGATACTCGCTCGCCGTTACTCTCTACGGTGACAGCCTTCGTGCCGCTTCGCCATTCGATTACGGTGCAAAAGGGGCTTTGGCGTCTCTGCTGGAACGGTTCACAGGATCGGGGGCAGATTCGCATCGAATGGCAGCCCCTTCACTTCCGTTCCGCAAGGCAAAGCCTCGCAGACGCAATTGAGCAGAACGTTGTGAAATCACAACAGTGGAGCGAAAAGATGCACACGAATGAAGAGCATGTCACGATGGACGGCGAAGAATGGGACTTGTTGGAGCGGTATGAGGCGCAATTCGGTGAAACGCCCCCTGTCGCTTTCCTTGACCCGAATACATCCAAGCGAATGCTCAAGGCCGCGCTTAGAAAGAAGCATCCTTTCAATGAGAAAGACTTGGAGTCGAAATTAGATGCGCTCTAATCCGGCGCGCTGAACGTCCTTGCGGACGGCACGGCGGTACAAGTCGATCTTACGCGCCGGTTCAATCTTATTCTTCATAAGCTGGATATTGCTCTGGAGCGTCACCTTTACCACCTGTTGTACGAGGGTATTGAATGTTTGGTTCAGGCTCAACAATGCTGTTGCATGTCAAAACGAATTCCCATTGATCGCCGTAATCGAATAAGAACCGCATCTGCTTCTTTGCGGAAAAAGCTTCGTCAATTCTAATATCCCTTACCCCTTTGGCGTTTTGCGCGCCAGAACCTTCCTCAATATCCTCGAACAGCTCGTAGATTTCACCGCTGTCAGACCTGCTGCCTTTGAGTTTGCTGTAAAATCCATAGCAATGGTCACACTCGAATTTATAGGTGCCGAGAATGGCGACGGCCAAATCTTCCAGAGTATCGGAGCCATCAATTTCAAGATCGCGCCACAGCCCGGCGCCGAGCTTGGCGCGAAATTGAAAGATCGTAGCCCTAGGGACTTTTGTCATGATGCAATCTGCTTGACGGTTTCTATGTCATCGAAGGTCGTTCGACGGATATGTAATACCGACAGCAGGAAGCAACGACAAGCACACCACGCCTGACACAATAATCAAGCAATGGATGAACCAGGGCGCGTTCCTGACGCGCGGCCTCGACAAGGTGCGCGCCGAATTCAGCCTGACGGCGCTCGCCTATAATTTGCGACGAGCGCTCAACATTCTTGGCGTCGATGATTTGATGAAGGCCGTGCAGGCCTGAGGAAGGGCGTTTGCGGCTCTATTGGGGCCGGGACGGCTCGTCCGGGCTCTTCA
>PLZT01000043.1 GCA_003152255.1 Methylocystaceae bacterium
CCCTAATTGATGACAGGCCCTAGAATTCCAGGGCGATAACTTTCCGCCGTCGGGGAATAAAAGTTGGTCAAGTAACAAAGATGGCATGGATCGTGTAATAAAAGCGGGACGTATTTTTTTACTAGGAAAAGACCCTTACTATAAGCAATTTAATAGAGATTTCCCCCTCTCTCAATATGAGAACTGTTGGACTGACAAGCCTGCAGCGCAAGGCAAGCAATATGTAGTCGAGACAGCGGCAAAGTTCGTTGAGCGCTGTCTTCTGATGGCGACCGATCCCGGCGACCTTGTGTTTGACCCAACTTGCGGATCAGGAACAACAGCTTTCGTTGCTGAGAAATGGGGCCGCCGCTGGATCACCTGCGACACCTCACGAGTCGCAGTCACGCTGGCGAAGCAGCGGCTGATGACCGCGAGCTACGATTACTATGCGCTGCGCTATCCGCATGAAGGGTTGAAGGGCGGTTTTATTTACAAGACCTTGCCACACGTCATGCTCAAATCCATCGCGAACAACCCAGACATCGATGACATTTACGAACGGGTGCATCCGGTCATCGAAGCGGAGCTCGCGCAACTCAACGGCCATTTATCTGGCGCGCCGGTGTTCACGCCGACCCAGGGCGTCCGCAAAGGCAAGAAAGTCGCGATCGGTAAAGGCGAACCCTTGCACGAGTGGGAAGTCCCCTTTGAGTGTCCGCAGGACTGGCCAGAACGCGCGCGATTGTCTTTCGAGGCTTTCCACGCCGCCCGGCAGGCCATGCAAAAAGCGATGGATCAATCCATTGCTGATCACGCCGAACCAGAGACGCTGTACGACAAGCCAGAGCCCGATCCGAACAAGCTTCGGATTACCGGACCCTTCACCGTCGAGGCTGTTCCAAACCCCACGGTGCTGGCGCTGAGCGAGACACGACCGCCTGCCGAGGCGAACGTGGCGATTGCCCGATCCGGCGAGACCTCGCGTCAGACCCGCTGGCGTGACGAGCTGATGAAGGCCGGAATTCGGGGCAAGGGCGGGCAGGTGCTCAAATTTGCTGAACTGGAGACCGTTCCCGGCCTTCGGCATTTGCACGCGTCTGGGACGCTTGCCGAGACCGGCGAACGCGTCGTTGTGAGTTTTGGTCCCGAACATGCCGCGCTTGAACAACGTCAGGTGGAGCTGGCGCTCACCGAAGCCGAGAAACTTCGCCCCGCACCAAAAATTATCGTCTTCTGTTCATTCGTTTTCGATCCAGAAGCCGCCAAAGACATCGACGAGGTGCAATGGGCCGGCGTGACCTTGCTCAAGGCGCAAATGAACACGGACCTTTTAACTGAAGACCTCAAAAAAGCACGGGCAAGCAACGAAAGTTTTTGGCTCATGGGGCAGCCGGACGTGGAGTTGCACGCCCTGCCCGACGACCGTTGGCAGATTGAAGTGCATGGCTTCGATTATTTTGACACCAAAAAGGGTGAGCTCGTTTCCGGCGGCAAGAGCAAAATCGCCATGTGGTCGCTCGATACCGACTACGACCAACGGTCCCTATTTCCGCATCAGGTCTTTTTCCCGATGGCCGGCAAAAAAGAAGGCTGGCGACGCTTGAAAAAAGCAATCAAAGCGGAGCTGGACGAGGATGCGCTCGAACAGTTTCAAGGCACCGTGTCCCTGCCCTTCACAGCCGGCGATAACCGGTGTGTCGCCGTCAAAATCGTGGATGATCGGGGTATCGAGTCCCTGAAGATCATCCCGCTAAACGGGTGAGGGCGGGCGCGTGAACAAACCAAAATCCCTGATCATCAACTCGCCGTTCAGCCGGCCTGAACAACATTGGGTGCCGGGTCCGGGCAGGTTGGAGATCAAGTCGGACCGTAGACCGGCCGGATATGAAATCTTCGATATCCGCAATAACACCCGCCGCACCGAGGAACTGACGCTCGTCAATACGATCCGGACGCGCGTTGACCAGTGGCGAGATGCGGGTTGTCCTGGGATTACCGCTGTGACGCGGCGGCTTTTGGAGCATTGGCGCGACGACGCGGCAAGGCAATATCCGTTTTATTTCTGCCAGCTCGAAGCCATCGAGACCCTGATTTGGTGGATTGAAGGCGCAGAAGAATTCCGGCAGGGCATCTTCGTTCCCGGCGACGGCGGATTGTGGGAGCGGCTTTGCAACAAGATGGCGACCGGCAGCGGCAAGACCGCAGTGATGGCCATGATCATCACGTGGCAGGTATTGAATGCCCTCACCTATCCCAAGCGAAATAAGGATTTCAGCAAGGCCATATTCATCGTCGCGCCCGGCCTCACGGTGAAAGACCGATTGCGTGTGCTCTACACCGGCGAACCAGACAACTATTACGACGAGTTTTCACTCTGCCCGTCCGAGGCGCTACGTCAGAAGCTCAATCAGGCCGACATCCTGATCGAGAATTGGCACACACTTATGCCGGCGAAACAGCCGAAGCGTTCCGTGGTGAAGAAAGGCGCGGAAACGGACGAGGCTTTCACGCGCCGCGTACTCGGAAAACTCGCGTCATCCAAAGACATCATCGTCATCAACGACGAGGCGCACCACGCCTATCGCAAGCCGCCCGAGCTCAAAATCAGCAAGAAGGCCGCCGAGGAGCAAGGCATTGACCTCGACGAGGCAACGCGTTGGATTGAAGGGCTCGACCGCATACACAAAACGCGACGCATCCAACGCTGTTTCGACCTCTCCGCAACGCCGTTCGCTCCGACCGGCAAGACCACTACCGAGACCTCTCTCTTCGATTGGATCGTCTCGGATTTCGGGCTCAACGACGCGATTGAGGCCGGGTTGGTGAAAACGCCACGCGTGGTGGTGCGCGACGACGCGCTCCCTGACGCCAGCACATTGCGTTCAAAACTTTATCACATCTACCGCGACCCATCAGTTTCCGAGGATTTGAACCGCAAGGCGACGCCGCAAGAAGCGCTGCCAAAGCTTGTTCAGGACGCCTACACATTGCTTGGAGCCGATTGGCGTGACACCCTTCAGAAATGGCGCGACGCCGGGCACCATTCGCCGCCTGTCATATTGACGGTATGCAACCGAATTGAAACAGCTGCGCGCATCGAAAACTATTTCAACAAGGGCGATGCGCATTGGCCAGAATTGCACGCGCCTGCGCAGACGCTTCGCGTTGATTCCAAGGTTCTGGAAAAGGCCGAGATCGGTGAGACCGCTGCCGCTGACAAGAATTACGAGGCGCGCCTTGCAGCAATTATCGACGAAAGCGGTTTGCCTGATACCAAAAAGTCGCGATTACATGACTTGAAGAAGGAAGACTTGCTTCGCGAAATTGTCGACAATGTCGGCAAGCGTGGTGCCGCTGGCCAAAACCTTCAGAACGTAATTTCCGTCGCTATGCTCTCGGAAGGCTGGGACGCCAAGAACGTCACCCACATCATGGGGCTTCGCGCCTTCACCTCTCAGCTTCTCTGTGAACAGGTGATCGGACGCGGCCTACGGCGTGTATCCTATGACACCGATGAAAACGGCCTGTTCGAGCCGGAATACGTCAATGTGTTCGGCGTTCCGCTTTCAATCTCCGAGGATGTCGGAGAAGGCGGCGAAGCGCCCCCTCCCCCAAAACCGAGCACGCAAATAGAAGTCGTCCCCGAGCGCGCCAGCCTGGAAATAAAATGGCCGAACGTGCTGCGCGTTGAATCCGTGGTTCGGCCAACACTCGTTGTTGACTGGAGCAAGATCGAAACTTTGCGGCTTGACCCTGCCACGACGCCAATATCGGCCGACCTTGCACCGGCGCTTGGCGGCGCAACCGATATGAGTAAGGTCCGAGCGATCGACCTCGAAAAGCTTCCCGAGGGGTTCCGGTTGCAGCGTTTGGTTTTCAAAGCCGCCCGCAAGGCCTTTGCGGCGCTCAGGGGCAACTTTAAGGGCACGGAGGACTTTCTTGTCTTTCAACTCATTCAGCTCGTCGAAACGTTCCTCACATCCGGGCGGCTCGACATTCCGTCGCTGTTCCATCAGGACCCGCTGCGTAAGCGCATCCTGATTGCCTTGAACATCGACTTGGTGGTTCAGCACCTGTTGCGGTTCGTGACCCAGCAAAACACCACGAAGCTTGCGCCGGTCTACGACGACGAAAATCCGATCGGCTCCACCGCCCAAATGCGGACCTGGTATACGACCAAGCCCAACACTCACACGACGAAATCGCATATCAGTCACGTGGTTGGGGATTCCGCCTGGGAGCAATACGCGGCGAATGTTTTCGAGACCCACCCGGAGGTAATCGCCTACGCCAAGAACGATCACCTTGGCTTTCAAATTCACTACCTCTGGGGTGGATCACGTCGCCGGTTCATCCCAGATTTCTTAGTGAAACTCGCCAACGGGAAAACCCTCGTCCTAGAGATAAAGGGCGAGGACAGTCCGCAGAACAAGGCAAAGCGTGATGCGCTCTCTGAATGGATCGCGGCCGTCAACGCGGCTGGCGGGTTCGGAAAATGGGTTTGGGATGTGGCGTTCGAGCCAGCAAGGGTGCGCGATATTATCGATGGCTTTCTAATCGACGATAACGCCGACACAACATCCGCTTTGTGAAGCGATGCCCCCTTATTCGGAAATCTTAGGGATGTCTTTTGTCCAGGTTCCAACTATCAGAGGGGCCGAAGCCCCGATGTTCATTGATAAGATCGTTCCAAGCTCTCTCCCGTCCCAGGCATACGCACCCGCGAGCACTCCGCCCATTATGGTCATAAGGATAGTCGGTACCCAGTAGCCAAAGGATTTTAGGTAATCAGGGTACTGCGAGCGAGCACATTGCCGCAGCTTGTACAGGCCCAAAACTTCAGCGGCGACTCCGCCTGCAAATCCGAACAGTGCGGCAGTTTCGATATTAGTCATCAGTATTTCAGTGCGTTAAGGTAACAGAACGCCTTCCAAGCATCTAACAGCCAACTAAATGGCGTGTTTAACAAGTATACATCTTCACCATTCTTTGTTCTGATTAAAGATTTTCTGAATATACGATCGGAAGCCAGAACGCGGGCCGCGTCAGCTATGTCGAGTTGTGCTTCGCGCGCAATATATGGCAGCGAGGCATAGCCCACACTTTTGGCAAGCACCCTTTTGATAACATCTGTCTTGTGGCGGTCGCTCGCAAGATCGCATGGCTCAGCAGCTAAGACCCCTCGTATCTCTTCCGAATGCGCCCAGTTGCTGGCAAACTCTTTGAGTTTTTGCGACACTTTGAGCGCTTCTGGACCTTGCGCGTGCGAAGCATCCCACACCAGCGTGGGGCCACGCCGCCTATGCGTCAACCGCCTTCCACCCAAAACGCGAAGAAAATTCCCCGCGTCGCGGATCAATTTTCTTTCGTTCCGGGTCCCTGCGAAGCCCGTTGACGCGCGCCGTGTCTGTCCGGGGCCGAACCGCATCGAGGCCCCATGTCGGGGCGTCACAGAAGAGAGGACAGAACCATGAGCAACAATCAGTCGAAACATCCCACGCACCGGGCCTACGCGGTCACGAAACGCGGCGACAAAGCCTTCTGGCGCGAGATCGGGGCGGCTTGGGCGCACGGGGACGGCGACGGCTTCAACCTCAAGCTCGACTACCTTCCCTTGAACGCGGCCGAAATCGTCATCCGCAAGCCGAAGCCCGGCGACAAGACTGACGCTTCGGAAACGAGCCCGTACTAAGCTCACTCTCCCCTGTCGGCATCCGCCGGCAGGGGATTTTTCCGCGTCCCTGCGCAGGCGCGCGATCGGGCTGTCGTGAACCACCGAACCCGCAAGCGGCTTCGGTCATCTAGCCATGAGCGTCATAGAAACTCTCGCGACTGACGGCGGCATCCGAAAGTGGCGGCGTGGATATGCCGCAATCACGGCGTCGTGAACAGAGGCTCAAGCGTCGCGGCGTCACGCCGCTCGCCCGCATCGCCTCCTGGGCGACCGCCGGCGTCGATCCGTCGGTGATGGGCTCCGGCCCGATCCCCGCCTCGCGCAAGGCGCTGGAAAAGGCCGGCTGGAAAATCTCCGACCTCACGCTAATCGAGGCCAACGAGGCTTTCGCGGCGCAGGCTCTGGCGGTCAACAAGGACCTCGGTTGGGACCCGTCGATCGTCAACGTCAATGGCGGCGCCATCGCCATCGGCCATCCGATCGGCGCCTCGGGCGCGCGCGTCCTGACCACCCTGCTGCACGAACTGGTCCGTCGCGGCGGCGGCAAGGCCCTCGCCACGCTGTGCATCGGCGGCGGCATGGGCATAGCGATGACGGTCGAGCGGTAAGCCTTCCGGACCACTGGTTTAAAAGACGAGGGTCGGATCAAGCGCCTCGATTTGAGAGGCGCGATCCGGCCCCGGCGTTTCGCGTTCAATCAAAATCTAAAGGAGAGGAAGCATGGCGAGAACAGCAGTTGTGACCGGCGGCACACGCGGCATCGGCGAGGCGATTTCCAAGGCGCTGAAGTCGGCGGGCTACACCGTCGCCGCGACTTACGCCGGCAACGACGAAGCCGCCAACAAGTTCAAGGCTGAGACCGGCATCAACGTTTATAAGTTCGATGTTTCCGATTACGACGCCTGCGCCGCCGGCATCGCCACGATCGAGAAAGATCTCGGTCCGGTCGAGGTGCTCGTCAACAACGCCGGCATCACCAAGGATCGCCTGTTCCACAAGATGGAGCTGGCTCAATGGAACGCCGTCATCGGCACCAATCTGAACTCGCTGTTCAACGTCACCCGCCCGGTCATTAACGGCATGCGCGACCGCAGCTTTGGCCGCATCATCGTGATCTCGTCGATCAACGGCCAGAAGGGCCAGGCCGGTCAGACCAATTATTCGGCCTCGAAGGCCGGCGACATCGGCTTCGTCAAGGCGCTGGCGCAGGAAAGCGCGTCGAAGGGCATCACCGTCAACGCGATCGCGCCGGGCTATATCGCCACCGAAATGGTGAAGGCCGTGCCGCGGGACGTGCTCGACAAGCACATCATTCCGTTCATCGCCGTCGGTCGCCTCGGCGAGCCCGAGGAAATAGCCCGAGCCGTGGTGTTCTTGGCCTCGGACGACGCCGGCTTTATCACGGGGTCGACGCTGACCATCAATGGCGGGCAGTATCTGGCCTAAGGCCGGGTGCGAGATGCGAATTTACGCCGGCGGCCGAAAAAAAGATCGGTCGCCGGTTTTTATGGAGCCTGCGACGCTATTGCGGTGAACCGGCTTAGCAATTTTCGAGTAGGCGACGCGGCGAGCCGCGCTGGGTGTTTGCAAAAGGTAGAGGTTTTGCAAGGTTCGGCGCACCGCTGCCTATTGGTTTAGGCTTCTGTGGTTGTTGACCCGATAGCCGTTGGTTTTGTGGCTCCCGGCGTGAGGTGCGGCCATTTTGTTGGTGGGCGACGCGGATTTGTTGAGCGGCTCCGCGGTCTTGTTTCCACCGAGACCTGGGCCTGAGCCCGCGCCCGTCGCTGGGCCTCCACCAGCTGGGCCGCCGCCGGCGGCGAGCGCGCCGCCCAGAAGAAACAGCGTCGCCGCCGCTGCAATGACCGTCCTCGATAGTTTCATCACACGCTCCCTAGAATGCGAGGGAAATTCAGCCTTTCGAGAGTAAGTTGGGCGAGCCGGGCGCAAAGCAAGCGAGGCTTGGAAAACAGCGTCATTACGGGGGCATCGTGGAATCTTCCCCAAATCGTACGCTAAGCGAAAAACAGAAATCTATCAGCATGTTGCGCAAACGCTCGTTTGTGCGGCAGTTTGGCCTCGGACTGAAAAATCAGACCTTTTTCGTTGCGTAACTCGGTCGTCCAATTCGAATAAAAGGCAACAGCTTTATGCGCCGACCCTTAGCGCACGATTTGGGGAAGATTCCACGATGAGCCCTGTCTCACCACTTCTTGACAACTGAGATCATATTATCAATCTCGGCAATAATTGCGGCGCTTGTTGCTGAGTCCTTTAGTCGCGACTTTACGTCGTCTAGTTCATCAATTATTTCCGCTTGAGTTAGTACTCCCTTTTTAACAAGGGTCTTGCCGATAACACCGATCCATATGGGAATCGTTATAGCGGGGTCTGGAAGCTGAGACATTGGAACTCCTTTACCTGTTGGCTGGAAGGAAAGCACTATTGCACGTCGATAGAAGTTTGCCCATACAACCGCGTAGGGCTACCCGATTTGCCAAAGCCAAAGGCGGCAGTCGTGCCGCCCGCCGAATAGGTTTGATGCTTGCAACAGTTTGGCGTCCCCGCGTTTCCCTCGCCAGTTGGCCTAGACCCAACAGTCGTGTCGCCAGCCGCCAAATCGATTCTGAGCCGATTTTGCGCTGATCGAAGGCCAGACTTTTTACAGAAAGCGTCTTTTGTCAAAAGTGATAACCCCCAGGACGGAATCCTGTGGATTTAATCGACGAAACGAGGCCCGGTTCAACGGGCGAAATGTCAAAAGTGTCGCCACGAGGGCGTCGTCCCGCCATCAAAAGCCGCACTTCGTGGGCATCTCTGCCAAATGGCGGCTGGTGCCACGACTGTTGGGTCTAGGCCCAGTTGCTACTCAGCTCACGTTCCATAATGGCGCTTCTCCGAATTTCAGGTGTTACAAGGCATCCACGAGCGCGGCGAGGGCGTCCGCTGTCGCCGTTAGCCCTTGGCGCGACATTTCCGCGAGAAGCGTGGCAGCCGTCAGAGGCGGATTCTTGAAAGACGCGCGAAGGACGCGCAGCGCGGCCACAACATCGCTTTCGTCCTTTTCAAGAAGGCCGAGAATGAACGCGTCGGGATGACAGGCCTCGATTAAAAACGGCGCAAGAGCGGATGCAGGAAAATCACGCAAGTTCGTGGTGACGATGATGCGCGCGCCGCTGTGAATGGCTGCGGCGAGCACATGGCGATCATCGGCATCCGGCAGCGCGAGAGATTCGATATGATGTTCGTATCCCTCGACGAGCGCGCCTTGAAAACGCGTATCCATAAGGTGACGCGTTCGCTCAATTCGGACGTAGGGAATGTCAGGACGATTACCGGCGAGCGCTGAAATCCACTCGTTTTGCACTTGCGCCGACCAGCGCGCAGAAAACGCGCCTCGCGACGCAAGGCGCAGGAGAATGTCGCGGAGGAGTGCGGGATAAAGAACGTTTGCGTCGAGAAACGCCGTGATGATCGGCGTTTCGTTCATAGAAGACCGAATTCCTGATCGAACGCGACAATCTCATCAAGCCCTTGCTCGCGTTTGACGAATTGGTCGGCTTTGTAAGCGAGCACGTCGCGCAGAGCCAAGCGCCGATGTTTGCCGACCATGCGCGCCGGAAGCGTTCCGTTCTCGACGAGGCCGACGAGGAAAGGCCGCGACACGTTCAAAAGATCGGCGGCTTTCTGTGTGGTGATTTCGGTTTCGACCGGTACGAGCGTGAGAGCGTTTCCGGCTTCCGTTTGCTTGAGAGCATCCATCAAAAGGAGCCCGATAATCGGCGGCAGTTCGCGCACGGTAAGATTCTCACCGGCGTCAATGGCGTGGCGTGCGCGTCCTGCGAGGACAGCATCCTGATCCGATGGAATGATCGTGTCGATATGAGAGCGGCGCATGACGGAACCTCCTTAATTAAACAGCAGGATAACACACTATCGAATCAAATGCAATAAACGAAATAATCGAAAACAAACCCCTTGGAACCCATTTTAGCCGCGAGCGTCATAGAAACTTTCACGACTGACGGCGGCGTCCGAAAGGGGCGGCGTGTAGGGCATGCCCTTGGCTGATTCTCGCCAAGGGCCGCGCCGATCGACATGGCTCCCCAGCGCTTGCCGGTTTCCATTTCCGCCTTGGAAACCCAGCCTTCCTGTAAGCCGGCGCAATGGTCGAGGGCGAGCGACGTTAACCCAAGCTCTAGCCGGCGCTCGCGTTAGGCATCGCGAAGCTCGGCATAGGTGGCGACACTGGCGACAATCTGCATTGCGGCGGCCTCGTTGCGTCTAATAAACTTGTCCACATATGTGCATGTATTTATAT
>PLZT01000679.1 GCA_003152255.1 Methylocystaceae bacterium
TGTCCTGACTGCGGCGGCACCTTTAGCCGAGTTCACAGTCGCTACTCGCGACGTCTGGCCGATTTGCCGCTGTCGGGCCGATCCGTTCGGTTAACCCGACGTCACCAACTGGACTCGATTTTTGCGATTTTCGGGTCGGTTTTGGGGAGTAAGCCCTTGTATTTTCGGGTCGGACAAGTCGAAAACCGGCTGTAGTGCCGACCAAGACCCTTGCGCAAGGGCAAATGACGCGCGAGTCATGCGTCATGTTTTTGCGCCACAAGATTCGCCGCAAGGACGGCAAGGAGCATCGCACGTGGTCGGTGGTGGAGAACCGTCGCGTGCAGGACGGCCGCGTCGTGCAGCGGCAGGTTCTTTATCTCGGCGAGATCAACGACAGCCAAAAGGCGGCCTGGAGCAAGGCGATCGAGGTGTTCGACGAAGACGCCGGACAATCGAGGCAGATCGCATTGTTCCCGGAAGACCGTTCGGCGCCGATCCTCGATTGCTGCGTCGTCTCGATCCGTCTTGACGGCATGCGCTTGCGCCGTCCGCGTCAGTACGGCGCCTGCTGGCTGGCGATGCTGCTGTGGGATCAGCTGCGCTTGGACGCGTTCTGGGGGCCGGCGTTGCCGCCCTCGCGCGAAGGCACGAGCTGGCTGAACATATTGAAGACTCTGGTCGCCTATCAGTTGATTGCGCCGGGCAGCGAATGGCGCCTGCATCGGCAATGGTTCGAGCGAAGCGCCATGGGCGATCTGCTCGGCGAAGACATCGCGCTCGTGCAGCCGAACAATCTCTACCGCTGTCTCGACAGGCTGACCGCGCATAAGCAGGCGCTGTTCTCTTATCTCGGCGAACGCTGGAAGGATTTGTTCCAAGCCGATTTCGAGGTGCTGCTTTATGATTTGACCAGCACTTATTTCGAATGCGATCCGCCCGATGGCGGCAAACGCAAGTTCGGCTACAGCCGCGACAAGCGTTCCGATTGCGTTCAAGTGGTGATCGCGCTGATCGTCACCAAGGACGGCTTTCCCTTGGCCTATGAAGTCATGGACGGCAACACGTCGGATAAGACGACATTGAAGGCGTTCCTGGCCAAGATCGAAAGCCAATATGGCAAGGTGAAACGCATTTGGGTGATGGATCGCGGCATTCCGACCGAAGAAGTTTTGGCCGAGATGCGCGCGAGCGATCCGCCGGTTCAATATCTCGTCGGCACGCCGCGCGGACGCCTGACGAAGCTTGAGAAAGCCTTCGTCGCCAAGCCGTGGGAAGAGGCGCGCGCAAGCGTGCGCGTCAAGCTGGTCGAACATGAGGACGAGACTTACGTGCTTGCGCGCAGTGACGGGCGGCGCGACAAAGAGCAATCGATGCGCCGGCGCCGCCTGCGAAAACTGATCCGGCGCCTGCGCGAACTGCAAGGCCAAGATTTAACGCGCGACGAACTGCTGCTCAAATTGGGCGCGGCCAAGAAGGAGGCGGGCAGAGCCTATGGGCTCATGACCATCCATACGCCGACGCAGGATCAGCCGGTGACGCCGGAGACTTTCCGCTTCGCGCTCGATCGCAAAAAGTTGCGGCTGGCGCGGCGGCGCGAAGGCAGTTATCTGCTGCGCTCCAACATCCAGGGCGGCGCGCCGGGTGAGTTGTGGCGCATGTATTTGCAATTGGTCGAGATCGAGCAGGTGTTCAAGGAGTTGAAAAACGATCTCTCCATCCGTCCGATTCATCACCAGTTGGAAGAGCGCATCGAAGCGCACATTTTCATTGCGTTTCTGGCTTACTGTCTGCAAGTGACGCTCAAGCAGCGATTGAAGGCGCTGGCGCCGGGGTTGACGCCGAGGGCCGTGCTGGAAAAGCTCGCAGCCATGCAGATGATCGACGTGGAGCTGCCGACGACGGACGATCGGCGGATCGTCTTGTCGCGCTATACCGAGCCGGAAAACGACCAGTTGCTGTTGCTGAGCCAGCTCAGGCTTCAACTCCCGGCGCAGCCGCCGCCCAAAATCAGCGCCCGCAACGTCCCCGCCGCAGCCTGACCACTCACAAACTGTAGTGCCGACTTTTAATGTCGTGCCATAATAGTTTCAACCAGTTAGCACCCAAGCACCCCGCCAGTTGGTGAAGTCGGGTTAATCGTCGTCGCCCGGCGCTTTCGCTGTGACGCGGCCTCCTGTCGGCGCAGCATTTTCACCGAGCGCTTCAGCGCCGATGTGCTGACGCCGTGGGCTCGCCGAACCGCTCGGCTCGACTGCCTAGCCTATCACCTTGGTCTCGCCCTTGGCGGTCGCCCAGCGGCGAGCTTCGCCCGCCGCTTGATGCTGCCGGTCAGTAACGACACGCTTTTGCGGGTCGTTCGCCGGCGAGGCTGTCCGCCGGCTCCGCCGCCGGTCATCGTGGGCGTCGACGATTGGGCGTGGAAACGTAATCAGCGTTACGGCACGATTATTTGCGATCTCGAGCGGCGACGACCCATTCGTCTTTTGCCCGATCGTGAGACCGCGACCGTGCAGGCGTGGCTTGCGACTCAGCCGCAAATCAAAATCGTGTCCCGAGATCGCGGCGGCGGTTATGCGGTGGCCGCCGCCAAGGCG
>PLZT01000045.1 GCA_003152255.1 Methylocystaceae bacterium
TGGCCAGCATCGGCGCCATGGCGGCATCCGACCCCGCGCGCGAGCCCATGACCGGGCCAAATTTGCGCAAAAACAGCACCGTCGCCGCCTCGCAGGCGTCATAAGCGGTCTTCCAATCCCAAGCGCCCTCGGCGTCGGAGCCGCCAAAGGCGGATTCCATCACGGCGCGGATGACACTGGCGTCGATGCGCTGGCCGCGTTCGAGATGGGGAAGCAGGAGACGCGCAGCGTCAAACAGCGGCGCAGCGGCGATTGTGGCCGCACGAACAGAGATCGTCATGTCGGAAACCTCAAGAGAGCGGGAACGAGCTTGAGCCGCCAGGCGCTCTCTCTCGCTCCCACCGGCTCAATCCTTTCCGGCCCTCCTCTCACTCTACCCGCTGGAAGCTGCAGCGCGCGGCGTGGTTGCCGCAGCCTCGGCGCCGCCAGAGGCGTTCGCGCGGCAACGCGCGCGCCACTGCAGGGCGTAAGGACGATCCGTTGGCGTCAGCAGGTCGAGGATCGCAACAGGGCAATTGGATTCGTAGGGGCCCATCCGCTCCGTCATGTCTTTGTACCCGAAGATATAGCCCTCGCTATCACGCGGATCGTAAGCCACGAGGCAGATCAGCGCGAACACCTCGTGCGCGCCAGTGTCCGAAATAGTCTGTTCGACGGCGGCGTAATAAACGCGGTCGCCGACGAGTTCGGAGCGTAGGACTTTCGACACTCCGTCCGAACGCTCGAAGGTGAATTGCGCGTCGAGATATTCCTGCGGGCCTGCGTGGCCGTGGAGCGATTTCATATAAAGCCAGCCCATGGCTGATGTTCCTTCTCATTTGGGGGATGAAGACGGCGCGTGTCGCCAAAGCGCGCGCCGTCCCGATGGGTGAAAAATTCTCGGGGATCAGTGAACTGGAGCGAGCTGCTGCTCGGCCTCGCGGATGGTGGCCAACGCTGCTTTGAAGAGCGCGGAATCGCCTTCCTCCTTCAGTTCCATTCGCTCGGCGACTTTGATGCAGGCGGCGCGGATGTCGGCGTCCGTGACGGCGGCGGCGGCAATCGAGGTCAGCGTTTCGTCGGCCTCGATGAGGCGGGGAATCATTTGTCGAACCTGCTCTTCGTGAAGACGCAGCAGGACATGAACGCCAAAGCCCGGCGCCGCCGCGAGCGGACCATGCTCGGCCTCGTCGAGAAAATCGCCAATAATGTCCTGCGTGCTCTTGCCCTTCATCGCATCGGCGGTGACGACCACGGCCATCCCACCAAAACCATCCGGGCGCATTTTTGTGCAGGTGAAAGAGGTGACGATGGCGATGTGGTTCAGCGTCGACGAGCGTTTGACGATCTCCTGGAAGATGAATTCGTACGACGTCATGCTGAGATCCATCTGGACATAAGGCTCGTCGTCGCCCCAGTCCTTCAACTGGCCTTGCACGAAGGCCGCCGTCTCGCTGGCGCCGCCCTCAACCGAGGCGAGCGCCGCGCGGAGCGCTTCGATGGGCAGCTCGATTTGATCGTTCGGCGACGTCTCCGCGAAGAAATAGAGCCCGTCGCCGTCCGGTTCGCTTTCAAAAATATGCGTCAACAACAGTCGTTCCAGCGCCGTCATGTCGGCGTTGGGGATGGTCGGTTGAACGACCGTGGGCGAGGCGTAGTCGGCCATGCTGTCCTCCTTAAAGATGGAAAAGCCCGGCGCGATGGCCGGGCTCCTTGTCAGACGCGGATAGGGGGTGAACGCCGAGAGGCTTTCGCCGCCCGGCGAAGGTTCACTCGGCGGCGGCCGCGTGCGGTTCTTCCTCGGCCTCCGTCTGACTGTCGCCGTCGTCTTCCGCGAGGAAATCCGGCAGCGCTTCAACTTCGCCCGACTCGCCAACCGGCGCATCTGTCGCCAGGTCGAACGGCCCAAGACGCAGCGGCTCGGGCAACCAGCCAGCGCCAGCGAGCATGCGCTCGGCCTCCTTGGCCATTTCAGTTTTCTTCAAATGCTCGATCAGCCGCGCCGACTTCTCGCCCTTCGTTTCGCGCACCGCCTCGATGATGCGGACCTTCGGCACTCGGCCAAGATAATTCTCGACTGTCGGCGTCCAACCGGCGGCGGCCATGTCGAGATTGACGGCACGGGAAAGCTGATCGCCGTGCTGGAGCGCGTCGGGACGCCGGTTCCACGGCTCCTTCACGACATTGACGCTGAGAGAGGCGCAATGCGCGAACAAGGCGGTCTTGCTGTCGTCATCGAGCGCCGTCAGCGCCGCCCAGAGGTCGGCGGGNNGGTAAAAGGCGCCAAGGCAGAGCGCGTGCAACACAGCCTGGAAAGCTACATTCGGCTCGTTGGCCAACGCATCGCGTAGCGCCAAAGTGCGTTCGGCGGTCAGTTCGGTCACCAGCCGATCCGAGAGCGGACGAATGATGTCGTCCTCCTCCGGCGCATCCATTCCCGGACCCGTCGGCGCGCCGGCGAGGGGCGTGGCCGGAGTCTGCACTGCGCTTGCGACGCCGGCACTCTCCGCCGGTTCCTGATCGCCGCGGGGCAAAGCCCCAGTCGACGCCTCGCCTTCGACAGCCTCGGCCCGCGCTTCGTCGTCGGGGCGAATATAGCCGCCCTCAATTTTCAACCCACCTTGATAATCGAGGCTGACAAAAATCCCGGCGCGCGCCATGTCGGCCGGATCATAGACCGGAAGGCGCTCGTCGACAGCGGCGATCGACTGTTCGAGTTCACCGAGGCGCTGATCGACCGCTTCGGGGAGTTCCTCCACGCCTTCATATTCGTCCGAGAGCGCCCCGTATTCGGCAAGAACCGCGTCGTGACGCGCCTGCTCCTCTTCCGTCAGCGGCGCCTGTGTCGCCGGCAAACGCCGCAGGCCTGCCGTATGCCCGTAGGGGAAATCGATCGAGAATTCGGCCCATTTCCAACCTTCGGTGCTGATCCGATCGGCCTCAATGGCGAGCTTTTCGCGCGCCAACTTTTCCAACAGCGCCGTGTTTTGGAGCCAGCCGCCGGTGTCGTCGGAAAAGAGATCGCGCAGAACGGTCCCGCCCCCGGCCTCATAAGCCTCGAGGCCGACGAAGACAGCGCGGCGATCCGAGGTTTTGACCGCCCCCTCGGTCAACATGCGCCGGATCGTATACGGCTCCTTGTTGAAGGCACGCGACAGACTTTCCCAGACCTGCTCCTGACGCGCGTGATCCTCCGTGACGGTGAATGCCATCAGCTGTTCTAGGCTCATCTCTTCGGCGACATAGAGATCGAGAAGTTTCGGGCTTGCCGCAGCGAGTTTCAGCCGCTGGCGTACCACCTGCGCCGAAACGAAAAACCGCGCCGCGATCTCTTCGATCGCCAGCCCTTGCCCGAGCAGTCTCTCGAACGCCCGAAACTGATCGAGCGGATGCAGCGCCTCGCGCATCGTGTTCTCCGCGAGCGAGTCTTCTTCCTCGATTCCGTCCGCCTTCACGATGCAAGCGACCGGCGCATTCTTGGCCAGGCGCTTTTTTTTCACCAGAAGTTTGAGCGCCGCGAGCCGTCGCCCGCCCGCCGTCACGGTGAAGCGCCCCGTCTCCGCGCCGTCGCCATCAAGCTCCGGTCGCACATTCAACGACTGCAACAAACCGCGCCTGGCGACATCTTCCGCCAGATCCTCGACACTCACTCCAGCCTTGATCCGCCTGACGTTCAGATCGGACGCGACCAACTTATCCAGCGCGATATCCCGCGCGCTCGTCAAAACAATCTTCGCCATTGCCCAGGTCTCCGCGACAGGCGGCCGAGAGCCTCTCTCTCGTCTTCTCACCGGTCACGAAAACCCTCGCCTCTTATACTAACCCTCACTGATTAAAACCCATGCGCCCAATCGCGTAGCCCGATGGNNTGATCAACCCGGGAGAACCACGATACGCGCCGCATTACGAGCCACGCCGAAATGCTCAGCCGCCCAACGCGACTTTCGTCATGGGGCTCCAGCCCAGTCATAGAAGGCCGCGCCGCCTCTGCGGCTCCCGCAAAACATACGCGACACGCGCCCACAATTCGAGTGCTTGGGGTATGGCGTCATCCACGGGCAAGCGCGGGACAGGTGGCGGGTTGGCTGGCGGTATCCGCGGACGTTTCCTCTGATGATCGAGAGTAATACGCGCCGCGCCGCATAGAAGGCCGCGCTCAACTCCGGGGGCTCGGCCTTGTCAAAAGCGCCAAATGGGGGAATGTTGCATCCGAGGACATCCGGCGAATCCCGATTGAGATGAAAACGATTTATCGAACGGGATATAAGCAGCTCGCCCGATCTTTGTGCAATAGTTGCATTTTTGTCACAGCAAGAACAATTCTCTCTC
>PLZT01000320.1 GCA_003152255.1 Methylocystaceae bacterium
CCCCGGAGTCATAAATTCCCGCCGTTTGTATAATTGAACCCCTCGGGAAGCTGGTAAGTGTTTTTCTTGCCGCCGGTCTTGAGCTTGCTGGAAGTTATCGTCGACGTCGTGATCGGCGGGATCGTGTTCGGCGTGACGCCGAGATTGATCGACCCGGCATAGGCGCTGGACACTCCGAACAGTTCCCGCGCCATGTGGCGGATCGGGTTCAATATGTCGAGAATGTCGCGCGCGTCGCCGGCGTCGCCGCTCGAACTGCCGCCTGGCCCGCTGGACGTGCCGCCGCCGCCGGAGCCCCAGTTTTGCGTGCAACCGGTATTATAGGCGATCCAGGCCCCATCGAACCAAGCGCCGTTATAGATGGACAGCGCCGTCGTATCGATCATGCTGAGACTCGGCAGGCCCGGATTGACCGCCGCGACATAGGGCACGACGCTGACGCGCACGGCGCCGGTGCCTCCGGCCGCGGACAACGCCGTGTCGGCGAGGGTCTGCGCCGCGGTGATCAACGCCTGGATATTGGGCGCCATCGAGCCGGTGTTGTCGAGCGCCAGCGCGATTTCGAGCGGATGCGAGTTGCTGACGCCCGTGACCGACGCCACCGAGGTGGCGCCGAGCGAAAGGATCGGAAAATTCGCCAGCTGCATCACGGCCGTGTCGATCTTCGCGCTGATCTGGACCGTATACGTGCCCGTGCCGTCCGTCTCGCTCACGACGATATTGTTCAAGGGGCCGACCGGATTCAGCGTGCACGAATTCGTCAGGCATGACGCCGTCAAGACCGTGGTCCCGAGATTGGCCGCGGCCCTGGACGCCGCGAGCAGCAGATGTTGCGCCTGCGTCTCCGCCGGATTGGCGCCGGCGGCCAAGGCGGCCGCGTCCGAAGCGTTTTGAAGCGCGGATTTGGCCGAGGTCGCGCGCGAATAATCGACGGCGACGCCGAGCGCGAGAAATATCGGAATCAGAGCCAAGGCGAAGATAAGCGCGACGGCCCCGGACCTCTCTTCGCGCATTCGTCGCCAACAGGACAGAGGGGCCTGGCCCGGGATTTTGGGGAGCGGTGCGTTCTTCATGTTCGATCACTCTACTTTGCGCCGAACGATGATCCGGCTTAACGGCAGACTAAAATCAGGATTCCTTAAGAGAATTATTCGGCCGAAACGGCGGAAGCGGTTAACGAGCGTTGTGAATTTCGGATCGCGGGGGCGCGCCGCCCGGCGGCGAAACAGCGCGCCGCCGGGCGGCATTGGGGTTGGCCCTGATGCGCGGCGGTGCTAAAGGCTTGCGCCTAACCAATTTGTGGATAACGCCGTCTCTTCCGGATCGTCGACGCCGCGCGTTCGTCGAAACGGAGTCGGCTTTCCCGGCCCGCCGCCACGCGCTTAAAGGAGTTTGGCTTGATGGTTAACAAATTCGCGCCAGCGCTCGGCGGTTCTGGGGCCATAAGCGAGGCGCTCACCTTCGACGACGTGCTTCTGCGGCCAGGGCATTCGCTGGTGGCGCCGTCCATGGTCGACGTGTCGACGCGGCTCACGCGCGATATTCGGCTGCATCTGCCGATCATGTCGGCCGCGATGGACACCGTGACCGAGGCGCGTCTCGCCATCGCCATGGCGCAGGCCGGCGGCATCGGCGTCATCCACCAGAATCTTTCCCCCGCCGATCAGGCCGCGGAAGTGCGTAAGGTCAAGCGCTATGAGAGCGGCATGGTGGTCGATCCGATCACCATTCACCCCGACGAAACGCTCGCCGACGCGCTGGCGCTGATGGCGCGCAACGGCATTTCCGGCATTCCGGTGGTCGAGCGCGGGCAGGGCGGAAAGAGGGGGCGCCTCGTCGGCATATTGACCAATCGCGACGTGCGCTTCGCGCAGGACCAGCGCCAGCGCATCGCCGAGTTGATGACCAAGAACCTCATCACCGTGCGCGAGGGCGTCGGCCAGGAAGAGGCCCAGCGCCTGCTGCACCAGCACCGCATCGAAAAGCTGCTGGTCGTCGACGAGGACTTTTCCTGCGTCGGTCTCGTCACGGTGAAGGATATCGAAAAGGCGACCCAGCATCCCAACGCTTGCAAGGACGCCGAGGGACGCTTGCGCGTCGCCGCCGCCTCGACGGTCGGCGACCACGGTTTCGAGCGCGCGCAACATCTCGTCGAGGCGGGCGTGGACTGCCTCGTTATCGACACCGCGCACGGCCACTCGCAGGCGGTGCTGGATCAGGTCGTCCGCATCAAGAAGTCCAATCATAAAATTTCGATCATCGCGGGCAATGTCGCGACCGCCGACGGCGCCAAGGCGCTGATCGACGCGGGCGCCGACGCGATCAAAATCGGCATCGGGCCGGGCTCGATCTGCACGACGCGCATCGTCGCCGGAGTCGGCGTGCCGCAGCTCACCGCGATTCTCGAAGCCTCCGAGGAAGCCCGCAAGGCCGGCGTGCCGGTCATCGCCGACGGCGGCGTGAAATATTCCGGCGATCTCGCCAAGGCCATCGCGGCGGGCGCCGAGGTGGTGATGGTCGGCTCGCTGCTGGCGGGCTCCGAGGAGTCGCCGGGCGAGGTGTTCCTGTATCAGGGCCGCTCCTTCAAATCCTATCGCGGCATGGGCTC
>PLZT01000540.1:0-999 GCA_003152255.1 Methylocystaceae bacterium
CGCCTGCGCCTCGCGCGGATCGGACTGCGACGGATCGTTCATGTCGACGATGTTGCGGCGGCGGAACAGCGCGTTGTCGTCGAACGACATTTTGGCGTCGAGCGCCAGCACCTTGTCGTCCTTGGTGACGACGAGCGGGTTGATCTCCAGCATCGTCGCGTCGCAGTCGCGAAACGCCCGATAGGCGCCCAGAATCGTCTGCACCGCGCGCGAGACTTGCTTCAGGTTCAAGCCGAGCTGAAAGGCGAGTTCGCGCGCCTGGAACGGCAGCAGGCCGACCGCCGGCTCGACGATCACCTGCAATAGTTCCTCGGGCGTGTTCTTGGCGATCTCCTCGATCTCCATGCCGCCGTGCTTGGAGGCGATGACCCGCACGCGCTCCAATTTGCGGTCGAGCACATAGCCAAGATAAATCTCGCGCTCGAACGGATCGGCGAGTTCGACGTAAACGCGCTGCACCGGCTTGCCTTCCGGCCCGGTCTGGCTGGTCACGAGCCGCTTGCCCAGCAGATCGCGCGCCGCCTGCTGCACCTCGTGATAGGTGCGGCAGAATTTGACGCCGCCCGCCTTGCCGCGCGCGCCGGCGTGAATCTGCGCCTTGACGACCCAATGCGAGCCGCCGAGCTCGGTCGCCGCGTAAACCGCCTGATCCGGGCTGAAGGCGATCGTGCCGGGCG
The DNA here is from genome assembly GCA_003152255.1 of Methylocystaceae bacterium. The sequence goes on from PLZT01000540.1 coordinate 678, forward strand.
GAATCGCGACCCCGTGGGCCGCCAGAAGTTCCTTGGCTTGATACTCGTGCACGTCCATGTTGTCCTCCCTGGGACGACGACTGTCTTTGTTTTTACGAACCGATTTTGCCGCGCACGACGGCGTAGACTTCTTCTGTCTTCAGCGCGGCGAGATCCGTGAGCGCGTTCACCTCGCCGAGACGGATTTCGGCGAATTCGCGATCCTTGATCGACTTGGCGTTGATGTAGACATTGAGCGCCGCGCTGCGCAGTCCGGCGTTGGCGGCGAGCACGGCGACGCCCGCGTCGCTGATGACGTTGACGTTGCCCTTGTCGGCGACGA
>PLZT01000540.1:1018-7188 GCA_003152255.1 Methylocystaceae bacterium
AAGGCTTCGTAGTTCTTCTTGCCGATGGTCAGATTGGCGACCATGGAAACAAGCGCCGCGCCGACCGCGCCCATGATGGCCGCGGCGCCGCCGCCGCCGGGCGTCGGCTGTTCGCTGGCGAGTTCGTCGAGAAATTTGGCGATTGTGTTGTTCTTGGTCATGGGTCGCGGTCCTTCTTGGCTCAGGCGAGCGCCTTGGCTTGCGCGTAAATGTTTTCGCAGTCGAACACTTGATCGGCGGCGTCGAACAGCTTGCCGACGCATTCGCGATGCAGCTTGAGTTTCAACCCGCCGAGCCCCAGCGCGCCGATCACGATCTTGCCGTGACGCTCCTTGGCCTTGTCGGTCGCCTCGACGCCGCCGAGCCCTAGCGGCGGCTGCGCGTTGCAGTCGGCGAGGAGTTCGAGCGTCGCGTCGTCCCGCCAGTCTTTCTCGTCGAGCAGGGGCACGCCGATGGCGCCGGCCGCGAAGACGATTTGCGCGCCCTTGATCGCCTGGGCGCGCGCCGCGTTGTCGAAAGCCTCGATCGCCGTCGGCAGGAATCCGAAGCGCTCCTCGATCGCCGCGGCGGAAGCTTTCGCGCGCGAGAGCTGGCGCGAGGTGATGGCGACTTCGGCGGCCTCGATATGCAGCATGGCGGCGGCGCGCATGCCGACCGGGCCGGTGCCGGCCAGCACGACCGCCTTCTTGCCGGCCAGCGGCTTCGCCTTGGCGAGCAGGGCCACGCCGGCGGCGGCGGTGGTGTTGGAGCCATTGCTGTCCAGCATCACGGACACGCGGAAATTGGAGAAGAAGCGCTTCTTCACCGCTTTGAACAGAGTCTCGCCGGCCGTCATATCGCCGCCGCCGACGAAGATCGCGGTGTATTGTTTTTCCTTCGGGCCGCGCGTGTAAATGGTTCCGTCGACCAGCGCCCCGACGTTTTGCGGCGTGACGCCGCCGTAACCGATGATGTGGTCGGCGCCACCGTCGTAACCGACGACCGTGTCGAAAACGCTCGGGACGGGATCGGTGTCCAGCAGGAACAGGAGTTTCTTGGTCATTGTCGTCTCGTTCTGTTGGCGGCGGTTCGTTTGGGGCGCTCCGAAGCCCGCCCGCGGCGATCCATTTTCGCGCGGTGGGTGCAGCGACGGCTCTCGCCTCAGGCGGTCACGATGTTGCGCGGCGCGCCGGCGACGAAGGCGTCGATATTGTCGATCAATTGATCGGCCAGCACCTGCATCGCCTCCTTGCTGGCCCAGGCGACATGGGGCGTGACGATCAGATTGGGGATGGTGGGGTCGAGCAGCACATTGCCGTTCTTTGGCGGCTCGACGGTCAGCACGTCCATGCCGGCGCCGGCGATGACGCCCTTGCGCAAGGCGTCGGCCAGCGCCGCCTCGTCAATGATGCCGCCGCGCGCGGTGTTGATGATGCAGGCGGTCTTCTTCATCGACGCGAGTTCTTTCGTCGAAATCATGCTTTTCGTTTGCGGCGTCAACGGCAGGTTCAGCGTGACGATGTCGGACTCGCGCAGGATCGTCGCGATGTCGACCTTGTTCGGCACGTCCGTCACGTCGTTGATCAGCACCTTCATGCCGAACGCGACCGCGCGCCGCTCGATCTCCTTGCCGAGCGCGCCATAACCAATGATGCCGAGCGTCGAACCGGCGATGTCGTAGATCGGGTAATCGAAATAGCAGAATTGGCTATTGTAGCCCCAGCGTCCGTGGAACACCGAATTATGATAGTTCACGAGATTGCGGCGCAGCGCGAACAGCAGCGCGAAGACATGCTCGGGCAGCGTGTTGAAGGCGTAGTTGCGGATGTTGGAAACCGTGATCCCATGCGCGGTCGTGTAGGCTTTGTCGATCACGTCGGTGCCGGTCGCGGCGACGGCGATCAGCTTCAGCTCCGGAAGCTGCTTCAAGACATCTTCGCGCAGCGGGACCTTGTTGGTGATGCAGATGTCGGCGCCCTTGAGGCGTAGGGCGACCTCGGACGGCGCGGTCTGCGCATATTCCGTATATTCGTGCGGGAAATTGGGCTTGCGCAAATTGGCGTCGAGCGTCTCGCGGTCGAGAAAAACGATTTTGTGCGACATTCCCCTGATCCCTCGCATGATGTGCAGATGGCGCGTTGTCGCGCTCGTTGAGTTTGGCGCCCGGCGCGGCCACGCGCGCCGGGCGGTTAACTGTCTTAGGCCTTGAGCAGCGGATTGGCGCGATAGACGGCCTGAGCGGCGGCGACGCCGGAGCCGGGCTGGATCTTGACGCCGTTGTCCAGCAACGCCATTTCCGCGCCGGCGATGGCGCCGAGCAGCATCAGCTCGTTGAGGTCGCCGAGATGGCCGATGCGGAACACCTTGCCCGCGACCTCGGAGAGGCCGGCGCCGAGCGCGAGGTTGTAGCGGTTATAGGCGGTCGAAATCACTTTCGCCGCGTCAAAACCTTCCGGCACGACGATCGCGGTGACCGTGTCGGAATTCCACTTCGGCTCCTTGGCGCAGGTCGTGAGACCCCAGGCCGCGACCGCGGCGCGCACGCCGGTGGCGAGATGGGTGTGGCGCTTGTAGACCTGGTCGAGACCCTCTTCGAACAGGATCGCGAGCGCTTCCTTGAGGCCATGCAGCAGCGGGATCGACGGCGTGTAGGGGAAGTAGCCCTGCGCGTTGTTCTTGATCATGTCCTGGAATTCGAAGTAGGCGCGGCGCGACTTGTTGTGCTTGCCGGCTTCGATCGCCTTCTCGCTCGCCGCCATCAGCAGCAGGCCGGCGGGCAGCATGAAGCCCTTCTGCGAGCCCGACACGATCACGTCGACGCCCCACTTGTCCATGTGGAACGGCAGCGAGGCGACCGAGGACACGCCGTCGACGAACAGCAGCGCCGGATGCTTCGCCGCGTCGATCGCCTTGCGCACGGCGCCAATGTCCGAGGTCACGCCCGTCGCGGTCTCGTTATGCGTGGCGAGAACGGCCTTGATCTCATGGTTCTTGTCGGCCCTCAGCGTCTCCTCGATCAGCTCCGGATCGTTGCCGGTGCCCCAGGGACGCTCCTGCTTGACGACATCGAGGCCCAGGCGGTTGCAGAGGTCGATCCACAGATGTGAGAACTGGCCGAAACGCTGGGCGAGAACCTTGTCGCCGGGCGACAGCGTGTTGGTGATCGCCGCTTCCCAGCCGCCGGTGCCGGACGCCGGGAAAATGAAGGCGTGGCCCTTCTCGGTCTCGAACACCTTCTTCAACTGCGGGAACAGCGGCTTGACGAGATCGGGGAAGGTCGGCGAACGGTGATCCTCGGACGCGACCTGCATGGCGCGCTGCACGCGGTCGGGCAAATTGGTCGGACCCGGCACGAACAGAAAATTGCGGCCGGGAATTCTGGAATTCGACATATTTGGCTCCCTTCGAGCGCTGGTGTTGGTTGTATTTACGGGAACGCCGGAAGCGCTAGGCGCGCGCGTCGCGGCGAAATTTTTGGCCGGCGGCGGACCGCCGCGCCAATCAGAATAGGCCGGAGATGCGGCCGTCGGCCCCGACCTCGATGTTGTTGGCCGCCGGAACCTTCGGCAGACCAGGCATCGTCATGATGTCGCCGCAGACGACGACGACGAATTCCGCGCCCGCCGACAGACGCACTTCGCGGATCGGAATGGTGAAGCCCGAGGGCGCGCCCTTGGCGTTGGCGTCGGTCGAGAAGCTGTATTGCGTCTTCGCGATGCAGACCGGGAAATGGCCGAAGCCTTCCTTCTCGAGTTCGGCGAAGCGCGACTTGACGCTGGCGTCGAACGAGATGTCGGCGGCGCCGTAAAGCTCCTTGGCGATCATGCGCGCCTTCTCAACCAGCGGCAGATCGTCGGCGTAGAGCGGCTTGAAGTTCGACGGCTGCGTCTCGATCGTGTTCACCACGGCGCGCGCGAGATCGGCCGCGCCGGCCCCGCCCGAACCCCAATTGTCGGCGACGACGCATTGGGCGCCCTCGGCCTTGCACAGCTTCTCCAGCAGCTCCATCTCCGCCTGCGTGTCGGTCGAGAATTTATTGACCGTCACCAGCACGGGCACGCCGAATTTGCGCACATTGGCGATATGGCGCTTGAGATTGGCGAAGCCCTTTTCGAGCGCCGCGACATTCTCGGTCTTCAACTCATCCTTGGCGACGCCGCCGTGCATTTTTAGCGCGCGAATGGTCGCCACTATGACCGTCAGATCGGGCTTCAGCCCGGCCTTGCGGCATTTGATGTCGAAGAATTTCTCGGCGCCGAGGTCCGCGCCAAAGCCCGCTTCCGTCACGACGTAATCGGCGAGCTTCAACCCGGATTTCGTCGCGATCACCGAATTGCAGCCATGCGCGATATTGGCGAAGGGGCCGCCGTGGATGATCGCCGGATTATTCTCCAGCGTCTGCACGAGATTGGGCGCGATGGCGTCCTTCAGCAGCGCGGCCATCGAGCCCGCCGCCTTCACTTCGCTGGAGCGGATGTTCTTCTTTTCCCGCGTCTGTCCCACGACGATATTGCCGAGCCGCTTCTGCAGATCGGCGAAGTCCGACGCGAGACAGAAGATCGCCATCACTTCCGACGCGACGGTGATGTCAAAGCCATCCTCGCGCGAAAAACCGTTGGAGACGCCGCCGAGCGAGGAGACGATCGAGCGCAGCGCGCGGTCGTTCATGTCGACGACGCGGCGCCAACTGATGCGGCGCGTGTCGAGCGCGAGCGAGTTGCCCCAATAGACGTGATTGTCGATCAGCGCGGCGAGCAGGTTGTTGGCGGCGCCGATGGCGTGGAAGTCGCCGGTGAAATGGAGGTTGATGTCCTCCATCGGCACGACCTGGGCGTAGCCGCCGCCGGCCGCGCCGCCCTTGACGCCGAAACATGGGCCGAGACTCGGCTCGCGCAGGCAGCACAGCGCCTTCTTGCCGATGTGGTTAAGGCCGTCGGTCAGGCCGACGGTGGTCGTGGTCTTGCCCTCGCCGGCGGGCGTCGGCGTGATCGCGGTGACCAGAATGAGCTTGCCGTCGGGCCGCGCGCTCAGCGATTCAATATATTCGAGCGCGATCTTGCCCTTGTAGTGGCCATAGGGCTGCACATGTTCGGCGGGAATGCCCAGCTTGTCGCGCGCCACGTCGAGGATCGGGCGCATCTTCGCGGCCTGGGAGATTTCAATATCGGACTTTGGCGAAAGATGCTGATTATCTTTCCCGCTCGCGCTTGGCGCCGGGGTCGACGATGGCGTCGTCATTGTCGCTTCCACTCCCTTCGAGGCCCGCGTCGCGCGGCGCCTTCAATCAATTATTTCGCCGCTTCCTCAAACCGCGCTCGAAGGGCGAGCAGACGCACGACGCGCTTAAAGACGCATGACGCGCAGGCTCCCGCCCCCCAACGGCAGCCGGGCCGAAGTGACGCAAACCCGTCATCGGCCTTTTCGACGACCCTAGAATCATATCCGCCGATCATCAAGCGACAGGACCGCGCAGCGGCGTTTTGGCCCACTCAACCCGGACCTACCCGCCCCGCGCGCCCCTCACGCAACCCGGCGACGCAGCCCCTATGCCGATAAAGGAATTTGCTCGTCAAGCGAAATTATCGGTTAAACGAGGCGATTGCGGCCGGCGGCGAGCGCCGTTTCGAGAGGCGGCCCGTTCGCGCGACAAGCCGAAGCCGCGCCGGCGCAATAAGAAAGCATGGGTGTGTGCGCCTGCCCTCTGACCACCTGAATGGGTAGTTCTTGGCGCCGCCCATTGAGCGGCCGGGCTGCAAGGAATCTCCCACGAAATCCGGGCGTCCCCCGTCTTATCGCGAAACCGGAACGGCAGGCGCCGCCGCGCGGCGGCTTGGGCCAGCGGGGCGGTTGCGCCTGAATTTTCCCTGTCCGCGGAGAGAGGCGCGAGTTTCGCTTGGCGCGCGGCGCTTTTGGGGAAGAAAAAATTTGTCGCGGCCTGTCGCGGGGCTCGAGGGTTCGCGGGTGCGTGTCTATTGAGCGAATGTTCGGGCAATATCTGTAACATGGCCATTGTGCGGCGATCCAATTGGCTAATATCTAGAGCGCGGCATTGCCTATTTTAAGTACATTTACGTAGTTGAAAACCCGAAAGGGCGACCAATGATAATGTGCTATAGTTTGAGATGGCCAGACGCAGGGCGAAGCGTGGAGTGTGCAATGTAAGCGAACGCGACGGCTATTAGCAGTAACGT